>JBPOET010000051.1:0-8823 GCA_051251675.1 Parasphingopyxis sp.
GCTCCTGGTCGACCGCGGGGACGAGCCGGGGCCTGGCCTGGCCCATCAGCATCGGCACGAGTGCCAGAAAAAGGAGGATGCCGAGCCGGTTCATGTGATCTGGATCGAGTAGATTTCATCGGGCCGCCAGCCGAGGCCGAGCCCCATGCGAACCGCGACCAGGATACACAGCGCTGCCAGGAACAGGCGCAGCCATTCGGCATTGATGCGCGTGGAAAGCCGCGCACCGATCTGTGCACCGGTCACGCTGCCCAGCAACAACAATATGGCGAGAACGATATCGACCGCCTGCGTGGTCAGGGCATGGACCATGGTGGTGGCCGCCGCGACGAAAAGGATCTGGAACAGGGATGTGCCGACGACCACCCGGGTCGACATGCCGAGCAGATAGATCATGGCGGGAACGAGCACGAACCCGCCGCCGATGCCCAGCATCACCGTCAGGGTGCCCACAAGGAAGCCGACGCCGAACGGCGCAAGCGGCGAGATATAGAGCCCCGACCCGTAAAACCGCCAGCGCAGGGGCAGGGCGGCGACCACCGGATGGTGGCGGCGAACGGGCGGTTTGATCGGGATGCCGGTGCGCCGCGCCTGGATAACCGTCCAGGATTCGCGAACCATCAGCGCACCGATCCCGGAAAGCAGGATGATATAGAGAATGGCGACCACGACATCCACCTGCCCGGCCTGCTGCAATTGCAGGAAGAGGAAGCCGCCGGCGATGGTTCCGGCTATGCCGCCCGCGATCAACACGCCGCCCATGCGAAAATCGACGCCCTTGCGCTGGGCATGCGCGGCGACGCCCGAAACGCTGGCCCCGGTGATCTGCGTCGTGGCGGAGGCGACAGCCACCGCGGGAGAAATGCCGGAAAAGATCAGCAGCGGTGTGGTCAGGAATCCCCCGCCGACGCCGAACATGCCGGACAATATCCCGACAACGCCGCCCAGCAGGATGATGACAAGGGCATTGACGGAGATTTCAGCGATAGGAAGGTAAATATCCATGCTGTCCCCGGCCTACCGATTTTGGCGGGGAAGCGGAAGATGGAGTCTGCGCGCGTGAACGGATTGGCGCTAAAAATCGGCACCGAGCGTTAGCACGGGCCCTGAGCCGGGGGCGGCGGACCCGGCAACGCGCTCGCGCCAGCTTAGCGAAAGCCGGATGCCGCCATCGCCGGCCGGAAGACGGACACTGGCTTCGGGGCCGATATCGACGCGCGAAGCGCCGGGTTGCGCGCCCGCCCAGATGCCGCCGCCAAGTGAGAGCATGCTGCGTTCCGAAAGCGGAACGGGCCGCGAGACGACCAGCGCGGCATCGCCGTAAAGATCGCGGCGGCGGGCGCCGACAATCCCGGCCTGGGCGTAGCCGTCCAGTTCGAAGCCCAATGGCAGGGGCCGCCGATAGACGCCGCCTGCAATGCCCAGGGACCAGGCATCGCGCCCGCCATCGTCCAGGCCGATCCGCCGTTCGGCTATCATCTCAACCGGTATCCGTTCGGCCGGGCGCAGCGCAATGCCGATAGCCGCCTCCGCTCCGTTCCCCCGGTCGATCGGGCGGGACAGGCGCGCGGCCAGCGCCGCCTCTGCACCGGCGCTGCGCCAGACCCGGTAGCGGGCGGCAATGCCGGCCTGGCTGCCCCCCAATTCCCCGTCATCGGCCAGCGCATCGATCCCGTCGCCCGAACGCCATTGCGCCCATGCCGAAAGGCTGAATGCGGGGGACAAGGCCGGATTTGCCTGCGTCGCCGGCCGATTGCCGGGCGGGATGCCGGACCGGCGGCGGGCAAAACGCATCAGCATGGCCTGGCTGAGCGGCGGGATATTCGCGGCGAGCAGCATGCGCGTACACCTGGCACCGCAGCGTTCACCCCGGGGTTGGCGCGCTACGGCAAACACCTGCTTCGGATAGAGCGTCGGCGGCTGCGCATAGGGCGCGCCCGGCGCTATCGCCCGACGCGGCTCGCGTGCGCCGCCTGCCTCGTGCGGGCGGCCTGTATCGAACGCCGGAAGGGCGGGCAGGCCCGGCAGGAAAGGATTGGGCGACTGGAGGAGCCTTTGCGGAATATCGGCGGGGGTCCAGAACATTATCCGCAAGCCGATCCACAGTGTCAGGACAGAGGCGACAAAGCGGACAGGCGGGGTGAAGCGGATCATTGCAGGGCGGCGGTATCCGGGAAGATGTGCCGCGTTTTGTCCCATATCGGGGGTTCGTCGCGCCGGGCGAAGATATAGCGGGTCATGGCCCGCCGGGCGGCCATCATCGCAATGATGTTCGAGACAAAGGCGCGCGGTATGGCCCGCAATCCTTCGCGCCAGCCATAGCAATAGCCGGTGAAACTTGCGCGGACGGCCAGTCGCCACAGCAGGAGCCAGAAATTGGCGATGAGGATATAGGTGAGAACGGGTGGCATCTCGGGCAGGGTGTATGGCGTCGTAACGGCCGCGATCAGCAGTCCGAATCCCAGAATGGCTGCGAGATAGGCGGCCAGCAATATCATCGAGGCCAGGATGGCGCTGCGGTCGCGGGCGCGCATCCAGAGGTCTGCAATACCCGCATGCCAGCCGAGCCTGTCCCATCCATGGAGGGCGATCCCGGCGATCCAGCGCGTCTTTTGCCTTACGGCCTCGCTCAGCGTTGCCGGGAAATGGGCGCGCACGGCGATCAACTCATTCGTTCGATTGTCGTAGCAGCGCAAGAAGGTTCCGCTTCCGCCATTCTCGGCCAGCGACAGGCCAAGCTCATAATCTTCGGTCAGGCTGTCGGCATCGAACGGACGACCGCCGCGCTCATGCGCCAGCCTGCTGAGTGCCTGTCGGGAAATTGCGCAGCCCACCCCGGCCGAGGGTACGCCCGCACCAAGACTGTCGCGAACCACCAGGTCCTTGCCATGCGATTCGGCGAACTCGTCGCAATAATGGCCGGCGATCCAGCGCGAATGCGCATCCGGTAAAGCGATCACGGGAATCTGGACGAGATCGTGATGGTCGATGAGCCTGTCGAACAACGGAATCTCGGCCCGATGCACGACATCCTCGGCATCATGAAGGATTACTGATTTGAAACGCTGGCCTGTGCGCCATTCTTCGCGTTCCAGCTCCGCCCAAAGGGCGTTAAGGCAATCGGCCTTGGTTGTCGGGCCGGGGTTGGGGCACAGGACCATCCGGACAATGGCAACCCGGCTTGCGACGGCTTCGATTTCGGCGATCGTATCCGGGTCGTTCGGGTAGCAGCCAACGAAGAGCAGGCAATCCTGCGCCACAAAGCGCCGGGCTGTGTTTTCCAGCATTGGCCCGATAACGGAAGCCTCGTCCCATGCCGGGATGAATACCGCATGACCGCCCGGGCGCTTGGGCGGCGGCAGGTCGGCGAGATACTGCCGGTTCTCGTTGCGGCAGGCGATCCGGCGCCGGATGGTTCGCCAGAACCACAACAAGTCGATCGCCAGCGTGTCGATCGCGCCGAGCAGAAATCCGAAGGCGGCGAACAGGGCCAGCTCGCGAAAAGCGAGCCCGGCAAGCTCCAATAGCAGTCCGCCCCCCTGCATTCTTCCCCCGTGCTCTTGTCCCCCTTGAGCGTTGTCCGAGCCTATACGATGAAAAGCCAATCGGTGGAAGGGATTAGGCAAAAGGCGGCAGGGCGCGATCCATGGCGGTTTTCATCGCTCCCATTACCCTTTAGAGCAATGCGCCAAAGAGGGAGTGAATATGGCTGAACGTTTGGGTGTCCGATCTGCGCTGCGCACTTTTCTGAAAAGCGAGGCCGCCGGCGGTATCGTCCTTATGGTGGCGGCGATCTTGGCGATGGCCGTCGCCAACAGCAGTTTGTACGACGCCTATCACCATATCCTGCATGACGATATGGGGCCGATTTTCAGCCCCGAACTGACAAGCAAGCTTGGGCCCATGTCGCTCCATTTGTGGATCAATGACGGGCTGATGGCGATATTCTTCTTCCTCGTCGGGCTCGAGATCAAACGTGAATTTGTCGACGGCCGCCTGTCGAGCTGGGAAAAGCGCCGCTTGCCGATTATTGCCGCCGCCGCCGGCATGGCGGTACCAGCCGTCATCTTCCTCTTTTTCACCCGGGATTATCCGGATCTGGCCAATGGCTGGGCGATTCCCGCGGCGACCGATATCGCCTTTGCGATCGGCGTGCTGGCGCTGCTCGGCAAGCGTGCGCCGACATCGCTCAAGCTGTTTCTCGTGACCGTTGCGATCGTCGACGATATGGGCGCCGTTGCGATTATCGCACTGGTGTATACGCCGTCGCTGGCCACGATATGGCTCTTTGCGGCGGCGATTGTTCTCGGCGTCATGTATTATCTGAACGCCACCGGGGTTCAGCGCCTGCTGCCCTATATCCTGCTGGCTATTCTGCTTTGGTATTGCGTGCTGCTGTCCGGTGTCCATGCGACAATTGCCGGGGTGCTTGCGGCGATGCTGATACCCATCACCAAGACGCCGGGTGCGCCCGATGCCGTGGATAGCCCGCTCCACAAGATGGAGCATGCCATCACGCCTTGGAGCGCCTTTTTCATCGTACCCATTTTCGGTTTCGCCAATGCAGGCGTGAACCTTTCGGGCATGGGCGTGGAGCATATCCTCGCTCCGCTGCCACTCGGCATCGCGCTGGGCCTGTTCGCTGGCAAGCAGGTCGGAATTTTTGGCAGCGTCTGGCTCGCCGTAAAATTCGGCATTGCCGGTAAGCTGCGCGGAGCTACCTGGCTGCAGATTTACGGGACGGCCATGCTGTGCGGTATCGGCTTCACGATGAGCCTCTTTATCGGCGGCCTCGCTTTCCCGGGTAACGCGCTGCTGATCGAGGAAGCGAAAATCGGCGTCTTGCTGGGGTCTGCGATTTCGGGTGTGGTGGGCTTCCTCGTGCTGCGATTTGCGCCTCTCCACGCGCATCATGCGGAGATTGAGGCGGACGAAGCTGGCGAGATCGACCGCGATGGCGATATTCGCAATGTCTCCGAGGCAGTGCCCGCAAAACCGGACACACAGGGCTAGGGCTTGTCAGGCTCGCTGCATTGCTGTATTAAGTAAACAATACAGTCAGGAGAATGAAGATGCGTGCGTTTCTGGTATCGCTTTCGGCATTGGCGCTGGCGGCATGCGGGCCGCTGGTCGAAATGGGCGGCAGCGGCTCGGGCCTGTCCAACGGCCAGTCGCTTGCCGAACTGACCCTGGAGGAATTCGATTCGGTTTCGCTGCGCGGCCCCGACAATGTCGTGATTGCCCTGGGCGACGAGTTCGACATCCGGGTCGAAGGAGATGACGATGTCGTGGCCAAGGTCGAGTTCGAGATTCGCAATGGAACGTTGCGGATCGGACGCGAAAGCAGCCATGGGCTTACGATAAACGAGGGCGTGGCCACGGTGCACATCACCATGCCGGTTCTGAACGGGGCGTCGCTCGCCGGTTCGGGAGACATGCAGATTGCCCGTGCGGTGTCGGAAGATTTCGAAGCCTCGATCGCCGGGTCGGGCAGCATGGCGATCGCCGCGCTCGAGGCGGCACGGGCCGAATTCGATATTGCCGGGTCGGGCGACATGACCGTGGCCGGAACCGTAGCCGATCTGGAAATCGGGATCGCCGGATCGGGCGATGTCGAAGCCCCGGATCTCCGGGTCGAACGCGCCGATGTCGATATCGCCGGGTCCGGCAGTGTAGAGATTTTCGCAACCGAGACCGTAAGCGGCAGCCTGATCGGGTCCGGCGATGTTCGCGTGAGCGGCGGCGCCGATTGCCGGTCGAACTCGATCGGGTCCGGCGAAATGCGCTGCAGCTAGCGGCAATCCGACCAACGCCACCAGCCAATCGATAAACGGCACTTGTCGTAATTGAGGTCATGCCGTACTGATCGTCCCTGCGAACAGGGAGGTTGGCATGCGAATTATAGCTTATGGACTGGGCGCTGCCGCGCTGATCGGGTGCACAAACAGCGCCGCACAGGAAAGCCGGGCGGTGCCCCGGGACGATCCGGCCGAAATGCGCGTGGCCGCCACGGAAACGCGCCGGGACTATGATCTGTCCGGCTTTGCCCGGGTGTCATTGGCGACGCCCGATACCGTTGAAATCAGGCAGGGGGCTGTTTTCTCCATCCGCGCCGAGGGCCATGCAGAGATACTCAACGAGCTGGAACTGACGGTCGAGAACGGCACATTGCGGATCGGTTATCGCGACGATCACGACAGGCGCCGCTGGCGGCGTCCCGATCACAGGCCGGCGATCATCTCGATCGTTATGCCCGATCTGAACGGTGTTTCCTTGGCCGGGACCGGCGACATGGGCGTTGGCCAGTTCGCTTCCCAGAATTTCGAAGCCTCTATTGCCGGTTCGGGCAATATTGCGATCCAGTCCCTTCAAACCGATCGCGCCACGTTTGAGATCGCCGGCTCTGGCGATCTCAGCGTTGCCGGGACGGCGGACAGCATCGAACTGGATATTGCCGGTTCGGGCGATGTGGCGGCCGGAGAATTCCGCGCCCGGACCCTTGATGTCAGTATCGCGGGTGCAGGCGATGTCGAGGCCTATGTCACGGGAAGCGTTGAAGCCTCCTTTATCGGGGCGGGCGATGTAACGGTGCGCGGCGGGGCGCGGTGCCGGTCCAGCGCGATCGGATCGGGCACGCTGCATTGCAGCTAGGGTTTTTGCGTCAGGATTTGCGCGCGGCCTTTTCGTCCAGCCCCGACACGCCTTCGCGCCGATCCAGCTCGGCCAGCACATCGGCAAGCCGGACATCGCGCTCGGCAAGCAGGATGAGCAGGTGGAAAAGCGTGTCGGCGGCCTCGCCGACCAGCGCAGCATCGTCTTCGGCCAAAGCTGCGACGATTGTCTCGACCGCCTCTTCGCCGAATTTCTGGGCGACCTTTTTACGGCCTTTCCCCATCAGCTTCGCGACATAGGAAGATCCTGCATCGCCGCCTTTGCGGGCACGAATGGTCGTTTCCAGGCGGGTGAGTGTCTTGGCCATTTGCGTCATCTGCGCGGGGAGGCGCGCCGCGTCAACCGGGCTTGTCGGACCCGTTCTTTTTCCGCCGCTTGCTGACTTGCCGCCCGACCAGCAGCCCGACGACCCCCAGCCCGAAAAGCATGACATCGCCCGGCGCATCCACGCTTACCGCACTCGCCATGGCCGGCGTTGCGCCAATCGCGATGGCGGCCAGAAATGCGGCAATGAGGCGGAGGAAAGGCATGCGCGCTCCGAAAAGGTGAATTTCCTGCTTACCACGCAAGAGTCCGGCCAATTCCGGGACGCCCGGCGCTGATCGGCGCTCCGATGGTTAATTGCCGCCTGAAGAATATGGTTAGTGTAAAGTTACCCGACGGATTCCCGTCCGCGGACGGGGATATGGGCGGCGGCGAGCGCCGCGCGCGCATCCGCGATACTGTATGTGCCGAAATGGAAGATCGAGGCGGCGAGCACCGCATCGGCATGGCCTTCGCCGATCCCGGCAACCAGATGATCGAGCGTGCCCACGCCGCCCGACGCGATAACCGGCACGGACACGCTGTCGGCAATGGCCCGGGTGAGGGCGAGATCGTATCCGTCTTTCGTTCCGTCCCGGTCCATAGAGGTGACGAGCAGTTCCCCGGCGCCGAGCGATGCGAGTCGCTGCCCATGCGCGACCGCATCGATCCCCGTTCCGCGCCGCCCGCCATGGGTGAAAATCTCCCAACCGCCCTTGCCGTCCGCCCGGGCGTCGATCGAGCCGACCACGCACTGGCTGCCAAAGCGTTCGGCCATGTCGGCCACCAGTTCGGGCCGTGCGACGGCCGCGCTGTTCACGGCGATCTTGTCTGCGCCGGCAAGGAGCAGTTTTCGTGCGTCGTCCGGCGTGCGCACCCCGCCGCCCACCGTGAGCGGCATGAAGCAGACCGCCGCCGTGCGCTCGACGATATGGAGCAGCGTGTCACGTTCTTCATGGCTGGCGGTGATATCGAGAAAGCACAGCTCGTCGGCCTCCGCCGCGTCGTAAACGCGCGCCTGTTCAACGGGATCGCCGGCATCGGCGAGGTCCACAAAGTTCACGCCTTTGACGACACGGCCATTGGCGACGTCCAGACAGGGTATGATGCGCTTGCGGACGGTCATGCGTGACATCCCGCAATCCCGCTTGCCCTGAGCTTGTCGAAGGGTTGCCCTTCTCTTGAACGCGAGAAAAGGCAGGATAGGGCTTCGACAGGCTCGGCCCAAATGGAGCGAGGCGTTCCCGGCTTCACTTGGCCGCCAGTGCCAGAGCGGTCGCGAGATCCAGCGTGCCATCGTAAAGCGCCCGGCCAGTGATCACGCCTTCGATGCCGGTTTCGGCATGAATGTTGAGCGCGTGGATATCGGCAATGCCCTTTACGCCTCCGCTCGCGATGACGGGAATATCCGTCGCGCGGGCCAGATCGACCGTGGCCTCGATATTGCAGCCCTTGAGCAGGCCGTCGCGCCCGACATCGGTAAACAGCAGGGAGGCGACGCCCGCATCCTCGAACCGCCGCGCCATGTCGATCACGCTGGTTTCGGAGGTTTCGGCCCAGCCTTCGGTTGCGACAAAGCCACCTTTGGCATCCACCGCGACGACGATGCCGCCTTCGAACTCGCGGGCGACATCCTTGACGAATTCGGGATCCTTGAGCGCCGCTGTCCCGATCACGATCCGGGCAAC
The DNA here is from genome assembly GCA_051251675.1 of Parasphingopyxis sp. Taxonomy (GTDB): domain Bacteria; phylum Pseudomonadota; class Alphaproteobacteria; order Sphingomonadales; family Sphingomonadaceae; genus Parasphingopyxis. Next base: position 8,664 of record JBPOET010000051.1, read on the forward strand.
GCCGAGATCGAACCAGCGCTCGACATCGGCGCGCGTTCGGATGCCGCCGCCCAGCTGCACATAGCCGGGGAAGCGCGCGACAATCGCTTCGACGGCGGCCGCATTTTTCGCTTCGCCGGCAAAGGCGCCGTCCAGATCGACAACATGGACATGCTCGGCC
>JBPOET010000052.1:0-8704 GCA_051251675.1 Parasphingopyxis sp.
TACCCGCACCGATCACGACGACGCCGGGATCGATGTTGAGAATACCCTGGGTGCCGCCGGCGGCCATACCGTCTCCGCCGACATCGACGCCGACATCGACGCGGCCGCTGAGCGAATAGACAACGCCGTCGAGCTTCTGGAGCGTCACCGTGCCGGTGATCGTGCCGCCCAGCCGGCAGATGCGGAAATCGACGGACCCATCGTCATCGCCATCGATCGTGCCGTCATTCGTCGTGCCCATCGGGCAATCGGCAGCCGGTGTGATTGCGTCGAAGCGCGCGCTCGTCGGTGTCGGCCCGGGCGGCGGAGGCGGGGGCGGCGCCGGAGTCGACGGCGTCACAACGACGATATTGCCTTCCCCCGGCGATGCGACATCGTCCGCGCCGCAGGCGGCGAGCGGAATGGCAGTGCTCATCAAGAGCATGATGCGAGTAGGTGACATGTAGAAAAACCCCTTTGAACCGTTTTGGCGTAGCGAACCGCGAGCGCTGGGGCCGGCAGGTTCCGGGGACGCCTCTATGGGCGCTGTGTGATTCCTTGATGACGGACTTTTTGAGCTTTTGTGACACTCGCCGAAACGAAAATGTCACAAAGTGTCACGGCGCGCGCTTATGCTGCGCTAGCGAGCATCCATTACAATCGTCCGGGGCTCGCCATCCCGCAATATTTCGATCTCGACGCGCCCTCTTTGACGGATACGGCGGGGAATTCCGGCGACATCGTCGGCATCTTCCAGCCCGAGTCCCCCGACTCGCAGCACGACATCGCCATCCTGCAAGCCGGCATCGCGGAACATTTCGGGCATGCTGCCGCTGCGAAATCGATAGCCGGCGTGACGACCATCGACGCGAACAGGGGCCAGCGCCGCCTGATATTCGAGCGATTCACGCCGCGAGGCTTCGTCGCCGCGCTGACCGGATCGGGAGCCGACGTCCGGCGAAACAGTCGACGCCGTTGCACTTCCCTGCCCATCCTCGGCAAAGGCCACGCGCACCTCACGGCCGCTTTCCCGGACGAGAATATGGTTCGCCGCCACGGCAAGCAGCGGAACGCCCGGCACGACATCGCGGCCGGCCCGCACGAGCCGCTGGGGGCCCGCCCCGGTCGAAACGATGGCCGCGCCATCTTCTCCCGTGCCCATGACGCCGTGCAGGCGAAGTTCGGCGACAGAAGCGCTCGGCGCTGCGACAGGATCGGAAGTTGGGGCCGCAGGTGGAGCTGCTGCAGGCGCCGGTGCTGGCGCTGGCTGGGCCGCTTCGCGTGGCGCGGAATCGTCGCCGCTGAACAACCAGAGCAGGAGCAACAGCGCCGCCAGCCCGGCGGCCACGATCATGGCCAGGCGGCGGGGCGATGTTTCGGCATCGCGATCCAACTGGAAAAGGCCGGGCCGTCCATCGGCCATGCTGCGCTCTCCTCGGCCAAAGCCTGAAACCGGCATCTGCTACCGGTATGACATGACGAAGTGATGACAGAAGGCAAGGATCAAAAGCTGTTCTATCGCAACGATGAGGAAAACGGGCTTGCTATCTTCCCCGCCCTCGTCTCACTATCGGCGCATAAAAATTGGGAGGACAATTGGTGAGCGAGCAGGATATTTTCCCTGTGCCGGAAGAATGGGCAAAGCGGGCCCATGCCGACAAGGCGGAATATGAATTGCAATATGGGCGATCGCTGGCCGACCCCGGCACCTTCTGGCTGGAACAGGCGCGCACGCTGGACTGGATCAAGCGCCCGGAAATCTCCGGCGACTGGAGTTTCGACGCCAGCGACTTTCACATCAACTGGTTCACCGACGGGCAGCTCAACGTCTCAGCCAATTGCATAGACCGGCATCTTGCGACGCGCGGCGATGCTGTGGCGATCATCTGGGAGCCCGACAATCCGGCCGAAGACTCAAAGAGCTTCACCTATAGACAGCTGCACCGGGAAGTGTGCCGCTTCGCCAATGTGCTCAAGGATCAGGGCGTGCGCCGGGGCGACCGGGTGACGATCTATCTGCCGATGGTGCCCGAGGCCGCCTTCGCGCTGCTCGCCTGCGCGCGGATCGGCGCGGTCCATTCGGTGGTGTTCGGCGGCTTCTCTCCCGAAGCGCTGGCCGGCCGGATCACCGATTGCGACAGCACCCATGTCATCACCGCAGATGAAGGCCGGCGCGGCGGCAAGACCGTCGCGCTCAAGGCCAATGTCGACAAGGCCGCCCGGCACACCACCAGCCTCAAAAAGGTCATCACCGTCCGCGTGACGGGCGGCGATGTGGACATGACGGAAGGCCGGGACGTCTGGTATCATGAAGCGGCCGAGACAGCCGATGCCGATTGCCCGCCCGAAGCGATGGGCGCCGAAGACCCGCTCTTCATCCTCTACACATCGGGTTCGACGGGAAAGCCCAAGGGCGTACTCCACACATCGGGCGGCTATCTGCTCTGGGCGTCGCTCACGCACAAATATGTGTTCGATTACAATCCCGGCGAGATTTACTGGTGCGCTGCCGATATCGGCTGGGTCACCGGGCACAGCTATATCGTCTACGGGCCGCTCGCCAACGGGGCGACGACGCTGATGTTCGAAGGCGTGCCCAACTGGCCGACGCCGAGCCGCATCTGGGAAGTCGCCGACCGGCACAATGTCGAGATTCTCTACACCGCGCCGACGGCGCTGCGCGCCCTGATGCGCGAAGGCGACGATTATGTGACCCGCACCAGCCGGGCGAGCATCCGCCTGCTCGGCACGGTCGGCGAGCCGATCAACCCGGAGGCCTGGCGCTGGTATTACAATATCGTGGGCGAACAGCGCTGCCCGATCGTCGACACCTGGTGGCAGACCGAAACGGGTGCGGCGATGATCACACCGCTGCCCGGCGCGACCGACCTCAAACCCGGCAGCGCGACCAAGCCTTTCTTCGGCGTGGAACCGCAGATCGTCGATGGCGAGGGAGAAATTCTCCATGGCGCCACAGAGGGCAATCTGTGCATCACCCGCTCCTGGCCCGGTCAGATGCGCACCGTATACGGCGATCACAAGCGCTTCTTCGACACCTATTTCACCACCTTCCCCGGCAAATATTTCACCGGCGACGGCTGCCGCCGCGACGAAGATGGCTATTACTGGATCACCGGCCGCGTGGACGACGTCATTAACGTCTCGGGCCACCGGATGGGCACAGCCGAAGTCGAAAGCGCGCTCGTGCTCCACAAGGACGTATCGGAAGCCGCGGTCGTCGGCATGCCGCATGACGTAAAAGGCCAGGGCATTTACGCCTATGTGACGCTGAACGCGAACACCGAGCCGAGCGAGGAACTGCGCAAGGATCTGGTCCAATGGGTCCGCACCGAAATCGGCCCCATCGCCCAACCCGACGCGATCCAGTTCACGCCATCTCTTCCCAAGACGCGGAGCGGCAAGATCATGCGGCGCATCCTGCGCAAGATCGCGGAAGGCGATGTCTCCAGCCTCGGCGATACGAGCACGCTGGCCGAACCGGCGGTGGTGGATGAGCTGGTCGCGAACCGGGTGGGTTAGGTTTTCACAACCCCGTTATCGATAAGGCTGCGCGCCGTATCGATGATCGTCTGCTCCTCGTCGCGGGTCTGCCAGCCGAGTTTCTCCTTCGCATGACTGGCATCGGCATGGCGGACCTTGCCGAGTTCGGATTTCACCTGCCGCGCGACCGGATCCCAGATCGACACCAGCTTCATCAGCCAGTCGGGCAGCTTGCGGGACGGCACCTTCTTCGCCTCATCGCCCAGCCGCTCTTTGAGGAGCATCGCAATGTCGTGCAGCTTGAAAAACTTGCCGGCGGCGAAGAAGCGTTCGCCGTCCATATCCGGCGCGGTCAGCGCGCGGACATGCAGGTCCGCGACATCGCGGACGTCGACGACGCAGAAGCCGAGATCGGGCGCGCCCGGGAAGCTGCCGTCCATCATCTTCTTCACCGCTTCCAGCGATGTCGAAAAATCGGGGCTGAGGATGGGCCCCAGAACCATGCTCGGATTGATGGTGCAAAACTCCATGCCCTTGCCATTGGCGTCCATCCAGTCCCGTGCCGCGCGTTCGGCAATGGTCTTCGATTTGACATAGGGATAGACGTCCGGGTGTTCGAGATTGGTCCAGTCCTTCTCGCTGAACGTATATTCGCCGCGATCGACGCCATAAGCTATCGCCGCCATGGACGAGGTCATCACGACCCGCTTCACACCCGCTTCCTTGGCGAATCTCAGCGCCCGCAGCGCGCCGTCTCGCGCCGGCCCGATCAGGTCGTTCTCATCCTTGGGCGAGGCCGCGGGCAGCGGCGAAGCGAGGTGGGCGACATGGGTGCAGCCCGCCATCGCCTCGGCCCAGCCCGCATCGTCCATCAGGTCGGCGGCGAAGAAGCTGAGCCTGCTGTTGTCGACATCCAGAATGTCGCGAACCTGCTGTTCCCGGTCCAGCGAACGGATCGTGGTGTGCACCGTCCAGCCCTCGGCCACCAGCTGCCTGATCGTGAAGCCCGCGATATAACCGCTGCCCCCCGTTACGAGTACGGTTCCCGGCATTGCGATCCCTCCCGCTGTGGCGTCGGGGGAAGACTATGCCTTTATCCTGCCGAATACAACGCAACCGATCGGTCGTTACTCTGCCGGCGCGGCAAGAAAGCGCTCCATTGCCGGGCGCAGTTCTTCGGAGAAGAACAGAACTTCCGGCGGCTCGAACCGCCATGCCGTGCGGTACTCGCGAAATGCGACAACATCGCTGGTGGTCAGCCCGTCTTCGCCATAGGCTTCGCGCATGGCGGCGACGATCCGTTCCTGGTCGTCGGCATCGACGAGAATCCAGACCATCTGCAGGGCGTCGTCGCGGAAGACGAATTCGGCGAGGCGCGGTTCCCCCATATAATCGAATCCCTGACAATCGATCTGCTGCTGGATGTTCTGCACATCCGGCAGCACAGGCGGATCGATGGTTCGCAATTCCGCCTCGCTGCACAGTCCGGCGAGCCGCTCGGTCATGCTGTCCACCGAAGCGCCGAACGCGATGGCATCGGGGATCGTAACGTCAGCCGATTGCGCCGAAGCGGCCGGGGAAACGCCCAGCATGGCCCATAGAAACAGCGATCCTGCTTTCATTCGAATACCCTCCCTAATATCCATGGCCGTATTACCGTATTATATACATAATACAACAGCATTTCCAAATCCGGCATTTGGCCATAAAGGCCGTGCATGCGGACTATCGACACACTCCTTATCGGCGGCGGCATTGCCGGGCTTTCGGCGGCGGCCCGAATCGCGCGGCATGGCGAGACAGTGGTTCTCGAGCGCGAGAGCGCGGCCGGCTATCATTCGTCCGGCCGCAGCGCGACATTCTGCCATTTCGGGATAGGCGACGGGCTGGTCCACAAGCTGACCGCGATCAGCAAGACCCTATTCGCCGCGCCGCCCGAAGGGAACCACCCTGCCCTGGCCCGGCGCATGGCGGCCTTCTTCATCGCCCGGGCCGATGAGGAAGATCAGCTCGACCGGCTGACCGAAACCACCCTCGCCCATTCGCCCCAGGCCCGGCGGATCCCCGGCGCCGAGTTGCGCGATATCGTTCCCGTACTGAAGGTCGGCGATGAAGGGTTTGCGGCAGGCCTCTACGATCCCGACGCCTATAAGCTTGACAGCGACGCGATGCTGCAGGCGAATATACGCGCCCTGCGCGGCGCCGGGGGAAGCCTGGCGACGGACGCTCCGGTCGAGGCGATCCGCCGCGACGGCGGGCGCTGGATCGTCGATACGCCCGGACAGAGCTATGCGGCACAGCGCATCGTCAATGCCGCCGGGGCTTGGGCCGATACGATCGCGGAGATGGCGGGCGTGCGCCCGCTCGGCCTGACGCCGCTCAGGCGCACCATCATCGCCTTCCGCCCGCCCGAAGGGGTGGATGTGTCCGGCTGGCCCTTCACCAAAACGGTTGGCGAGGGTTTCTACATGCTGCCCGAAGGATCGGGGCAATTGCTCGCCTCGCCGATGGACGAGAACCCTTCGCCGCCCTGCGATGCGCAGCCCGACGAGGAAACCATCGCGCTGGCCGCCTGGCAGGTCGAGCAGGGAACGACAATGCCGATACGCCGCATCGATCACAAATGGTCGGGCCTCAGGACGTTCGCGCCCGACCACAGCCCGGTCGCCGGCTACGCGCCGGACGCGCCCGGCTTTTTCTGGCTCGCCGGACAAGGCGGCTTCGGGCTCCAGACCTCGCCGGGTATGGCGATGGCGGCGGAAGCGCTCTTGCTGGATCTGGAGTGGCCCGAAGCGCTCGTGGAGAATGATGTGCGGCCAGAGATGCTGGGGCCCGAACGTTTGCGCAACGGTCGCTAGATCGCCGTAGCGACCGAAAACCAGTGGCCCCGGAACCGGCATTTTTATCTTCTGTTTACCAAAATCTGACATGGCTTTTCCATGCAGCACAGCAGGCTCATCGCGGATCGGGAATTGCGGGCGATTCCCCACAGCCGGAACTGGCCGGTCTGGCCATGGGCATTGCTGGCGGCCATCGCCGTTATCGATAGCGTCTGGCTGCTCTCAACGCCGATTTCTCTAAACGGCCGATCCGTGCAGACGATCGTTACCCTGGCGCCGCTTGTCATAGCGGCGCTGCTCGGCGCGAAACGGTTCGAGACCAACGATATCGTCTATGTTTTCTGCACGGGCCTGGCCTTCATTCTCGTCGCCTGGCCGACATTGAGGCTGTTCAATCATCTGAGCATGACCACGGGGTTCGCCTGGGCCGATCCGATGCTCAGCGGTTGGGACGCGGCAATCGGCTTCAACTGGCACGCCTATATCGCCTGGCTCGACGGCCAGCGCTGGCTGTTGAAGATCATGAACTGGACCTATACCGGGCTCAACGGATATTCGCTGTTCTTCTTCGGGCTGCTCGCCCTTTCGCCGGACAGGCGCGCCGCCTGCTTTGAATTTGTCGCGCTGTTCGCCGTCTCGGCCACATTCTGCATGGCGCTGGGCATGTTCTTCCCGGCGCAGGCCGCCATGGTCTACTACGCGCCCGACCTGTCCGGATTTCAGCATGTCCATGCGGCGGTCGGCACCTATCACATCGAATCGCTGGAAATGCTGCGTGAAACACCGGCACCGGTGCTCGACCTGGACCGCCTGCCGGGCCTGGTTACCTTTCCGTCTTTTCATACCGCGATGGGCGTCGTGCTGATCTATGCGTGTCGGAGATCCCTGTTCCTGCTGCTCCCGAGCCTTGCCATCAACCTCTCGATGATCGCCGCCACACCGCTCTATGGCAGCCATTACGGCATCGACATCCTTGGCGGGATCGCCGCCGCCCTGGCGACGATCGCCCTTGTACGCCGGCTCGAAAGACGGGCATCCGGCGCGCCCGACTGGGTTTCGCAACTCGGATTTGCCCGCCTCAAGATTCCGGCTGCCTAATTGAGCAGCACCAGCTCCTCGGCCATGGTCGGGTGAAGCGCAACGACGTCGTCGAAATCGTCCTTGGTCAGGCCCGCTTTCACCGCGACGGCCGCCGCCTGCAGGATTTCGGCGGATTCCGGACCGATCATATGGAGCCCGACGACCTTGCCCGTGTCGCCGTCGCAGACCATCTTGTAGAGCGCGCGTTCGTCGCGATCGGCAAGGACATTCTTCATCGCGCGGAAATCCGAAGAATAGACTTTGACATTCCCCAGCGTGTTGCGCGCCTCGGCCTCGGTCATGCCGACGGCGGCCAGCGGCGGATGGCTGAACACGGCGGAGGGGATATAGCGATAGTCGACCGTTTTCGGATTGTCGTTGAAGACAGTTTCGGCAAAAGCCTGGCCTTCGCGGATCGCAACCGGCGTCAGCTGCACCCGGTTGGTGACATCGCCGACCGCATAGATGCTGTCGACATTCGTCTTGCTATACTCGTCGACCTTGATCGCACCCTTCTCGTCCATCTCGACCCCGGCATTTTCAAGGCCGAGCCCATCGGTGTTCGGGACGCGGCCCGTTGCGATCAGCACGATATCGACATCGAGCGGCGAATGATTGCTCATCTCGACATGCAGCGATCCGTCGTCATTCTTCTCGATGCTCTCGAACTCGGCATTGAACCGGAAATCGATGCCCTTGCGCATGGATATTTCCAGCAGACGATCGCGGATGGACTGGTCATATTGGCGCAGGATCGCGTCGGACCGGTTGATCAGCGTCACTTCGCAGGAAAATTCGTTGAAGATGCCGGCGAATTCGTTCGCGATGTAGCCGGCGCCCGCGATCAGCACGCGCTTGGGCAGGGTTTCGAGGTGGAAGACCTCATTGGAGCTGATCGTGTGTTCGACGCCCGGAAAATCCGGCTTGAACGGCCATGCCCCGGTGGCGATCAGGATCTTGCCCGCCGTAACGGTCTTGCCCGAGGCCAGCTGAACTTCATTGGGCCCGGTAACGGTCGCCCGCTCATGGACGATCTCGACATCATGGCTCTCGAGCGTGTTGATATAGATGCCGTTCAGCCGCTCGACTTCGGAAAGGACATTGTCGCGCAGGGTCGGCCAGTCGAACTCGGGGTCGCCCGAAACTTTCCAGCCGAAGCGGCGCGCATCGTGAATATCCTCGGCAAAATGGGAACCATAGACCAGGAGCTTTTTGGGAACGCAGCCGCGGATAACGCAGGTGCCGCCCACCTTATGCTCTTCGGCAATCGCCACCTTCGCGCCAAAGGCGGCGGAGACGCGGGC
>JBPOET010000053.1:0-8656 GCA_051251675.1 Parasphingopyxis sp.
GATCGAGATCATCTACAGCTTCACCGGAGCCGAGCTGATGGTCTATGGCGCCATTCTCTACCCGAACGGCCGCGTGCCGGACGAACCCGTCGATATTGTTGTCGTCCTCAAAGGCCCGGAACAGTCGATTCTCGTCCGCGAAAAACAGCAACGCATGGGTATCTGGATGAATGTCGCCCAGGCACGCTTTCGATCCGCGCCGGCCTTTTATGCGCTGGCCAGCGCACGGCCGATCGACGAGATTGTCGATGAACGGACAGCCGCCATCTACGAGCTGGGGATAGACAGCCTGCAATTGTCGCCGGCCAGCGCCAACCCGCCGGAAGAAGCGCAGCGCTTCGACGAGGGGCTTGTCGACCTGAGGGGGCGCGGCGGCCTGTATGTCGAGCAGCTGGACGCGGTCGAGGTTACCGAGGGCGTGCTGTACAATGCGCGGATCGACATTCCCGCCCGTGTGCCCGTCGGCGAATATACCGCGGAAACCTTCCTGATCCAGAATGGCCGCGTACTGGCCGGCGAAGTCCGGGAAATCCGGATCACCAAATCGGGATTCGAGCGGTTCGTTGCGACTGCAGCGGCCGAACACGGCTTTCTCTACGGCCTTGCCGCCGTTCTTGTCTCGCTGCTCCTCGGCTGGCTCGCTGGCATCCTTTTCCGGCGGATTTGAGCCATTTCCTTATAGTAAGCGAAAAATTTACCCCTCTACTGCTAGGTTTTCCTCTGTTGGAAAGACACAGGATTGAGCAGGGCTAAAAATGGAAGATATCGGAGCCTTTCGGCCAGTAGCTGACGACCAGACACCGGTTGCAACGGCCGAACCGGACGGAGATGCATCGCAGCAGGGCATCGTTATCGGCCGGGTGACGGAGATTGCGGGATCCGGTTCGCGTATCGCGGTCGACGCCGAAACACTCAACGCCGTCCGTTCGGACCCCGATCCGACGCTGGCCATGGCCGGCCAGGTCGGCAGCCAGGTGAAAATCCGGGTCGGCGATACATGGCTGGTGGCCAATATCCGTACGCTTGCCGCCGACACCCATGACGCCAGTTCGGTCGATGCCTATATCGATTTTCTCGGCGAAGGCATGGTTGTCGAAGGATCGAGCCGGGTGAAGGGCTTTCGCCGCGGCGTAACGCGCTTTCCCATCCCCGGCATGCCCGTACTGGCCGTGTCCGATGCCGATATGCGCCAGATGTTCGCCACCGAAAGCCGGCCGCATATCGAGATCGGCAACGTCTATCCGACCAAGGACATTCGCGGCGCCCTCTATATAGATGCCATGCTCGGCAAACATTTCGCGGTGCTCGGATCGACCGGCACCGGCAAGTCGACGAGCGTCGCGCTGATCCTGCACCGGATCTGCGAACTGGCGCCCGAAAGCCATATCGTGATGATCGATCCGCACGGCGAATATAGCGCGGCCTTCAAGAATACCGGCGAGATTCTGGACGTGAACAATATCGCGCTCCCCTATTGGCTGATGAATTTCGAGGAGCATTGCGAAGTCCTGATCACCACATCCGGGGCGGACAAGCAGCGCGACCGGGATATTCTTGCAAAATGCCTGCTGGCGGCGCGCAACAAGAGCCGTCTGGCCCAGGATATTCCGCAACTGACCGTGGACAGCCCGATTCCTTATCTGCTGTCCGATCTGCTAGCGCTGATCACGACCGAGATGGGCCATCTCGATTCGGCGAACGACACCGCGCCCTATATGCGGCTGAAGAGCAAGATCGACGAACTGAAAGCCGATCCGCGCTACACGTTCATGTTCTCCGGCATGCTGGTCGCCGACACGATGGCGGAGTTCATCAGCCGGGTGTTCCGCCTTCCGGGCAACGGCCGGCCGATATCGATCGTCGACGTATCGGGCGTTCCTTCGGACATCACGTCAGTGGTCGTCTCCGTTCTCTCGCGGATGGTCTTCGACTATGCGATCTGGTCGCGCAATGAAGCGCAGCGGCCGATCCTGCTGGTTTGCGAAGAAGCGCATCGCTACATTCCGGCCAACCAGTCCAATATCGAATCCTCGGTCGGCAACATACTGAGCCGGATCGCCAAGGAAGGCCGTAAATATGGCGTATCGCTGGGGCTGATCACGCAGCGTCCGTCCGATCTGGCCGAAGGCGTGCTTTCGCAATGCGGCACGATCATCGCCATGCGGCTCAACAATGATCGCGACCAGGCGCATGTCCGCGCCGCAATGCCGGAAGGCGCACGCGGGTTTCTCGACGTGATCCCGGCCCTGCGCAACCGCGAATGCATCGTCTGCGGCGAGGGCGTATCGGTGCCGATCCGCATCGCTTTCGACAATCTGGAAGAGGAAAAGCGGCCCGCCTCGGGCGATCCCGTCTTCTCCGATCTCTGGACCCAAGTCGGCGACGAGCCCGGCATCGTTGCCCGTACGATCACGCGCTGGCGCAACCAGGGGCGTTAGGCGCTCGTATATGTCAGAATTTCCCTTGCGGGAAATCGCCGCAAGTTATTTTATCAGACTCAACCTTTCGGTTGAGCGCCGCACCGGCCCACACCCCCTCCCGGCCTCCCACAGATGTACCCTGATTGGGTGGCCGGGTGGGGGTGCGGCGACGTTGCGCGAGCAGCGTTCTGACAAACAAATTCTCACAAACCGAAACGCGGTTCGATCGCATCACCGGTAAATTCAGGAAACTGCCCTAGCTGCGCGGCGGCGCAGGCCGGTCGCTGCTTGCAGCGACTTCGCTGTTTTCGCGATCCTCGCGGCGGGCCAGCGCGGCCCCCGGTTCGACCTCCAGCAGATTGGCCAGCGTGGCACGGAACCGCTGGAGCTCACCGCCCGTCAATTGCGCCTGCCGCGTAAAGCTGACCGAGCGCGGATCGACCTTGTTGCCGTTGCGGATCAGCTCATAGTGCAGATGCGGCCCTGTCGACATGCCGGTCGAGCCGACATAGCCGATAATCTGACCCTGTCTGACGCGCGACCCGTTGGAGGCGACGATCCGGCTCATATGCGCATAGGCTGTCTGGATACCGCCGCCATGGTTGATCCTGACATAATTGCCATAACCGCGATTGCGGCCCGAATAATTGACAGTGCCAGACTGGGCGGCGCGGATCGGCGTACCGCGCACGGCCGCGATATCGAGTCCGGTATGGAGGCGGCGATAGCCGAGGATGGGATGGCGGCGATAACCGAAACCGGATGTCAGTCTGCCATTGATCGGCATCAGCATCTGGCCGGTTTGCTGGCCTTCGCCCGACGCCTCGAACCATTGATCGTCCCCGCCTACCGACCAGCGCAGCAGCTGCGTCTCGCGGTCCCCGCGCTCGATGCCGGCAAAGATCAGCCGGCCGATCTCGGTTTCGCCGGTTTCGGCCCGGCGGTGTTCGACGATGATGTCGAAGATGGCATCGGCGCCGATATCGCGATTGACGGACATGCGCGTGCCGATCGCCCGCAGATATTCCTGGATCGCGGCAGGCGGCGCACCGGCGGCGCGCGCCGACCGATACAGGCTTGAGCCCACCCGGCCCCTTATCCGCAGCGGCGTATCGTCGACCGCAATCTGGATCTGGTTGAGGCGCAGCGCGCCATCGACGCGCGCGACCTCGACCTTCAGATCGAAACGAGCGCGAAAGGCTATTTCGTCGACCGGCCGCGGCACCGTCCGGTTAGGTCGGCGGCCGAGAACAATGTCCATGACCGTGCCCGGCCGGATATCCTCCATCGGCACGGCGTCCGATATCATACCCTCGAGCTCGGCGGCCTCGCCGGGGGCTACGCCGGCGCGCTGCAATACGCTGCGCAGCCCATCGCCGCGGCCAAGGGTTGCGGTCATTTCGATACGCGGGCGTTCGGGCGTGCCGGCAAGCGGCTCCACGGCGTCGGTCGCGGCCATCCGGCGACCGGTATCGCCGCCCAGCGCCAGCGGCGTAATCGCCTGGGCGCGGGCTTCGTCCCATTGCCCGGCCTCGAGAGGCTGGATCATGGTCGGAATGGCTTCGACGCTTGGCGCCATAAGGAAAGTCGTGCCGCACAGCACTGCGCATGTCAGCGCGCCGCGCCACCACAGCTTGCTGCCAACCTGCGCGCCGAGATCGACAACCAGATCGATATCGCGCCAGCCGCCGCCGGGCAGGGTCGATCGCATCGCTTCGCCGAAAATCGGGGTTCTTCCCGGTTTCCCATCGGAAACAGCCGAATCGATGGAGAGCGCGGCTGTACCGCTGCCCTGTGCCCCTTCGAATTCGTTGCGCTGATACAAGAGCGACCCCGTTTGAAACTGTTTCCGGCCCGGGCGCATCGGGCGCAAATCCGGGTATGAGCGTTGTGGTTAAAAAGTGTTAAAGTCAAATTAAGGTGCGACGGGGTGAATCGTCGATGCGGCGAGCCGTGACTCGGCGGCGACAGGCCGAATCCGGCTGCTATTTGGGTCCATACGCCTTGCGCCTGCGTCCATCATCCCCGATCATGCGGCCATGAGTAATTTCGCCCGCGCACCGCTCGCCGCTGTGCTTGGCCCGACCAATACCGGCAAGACCCATCTCGCTGTCGAGCGGATGATGGGTCATGCAAGCGGGATGATCGGCTTTCCGCTGCGTCTGCTGGCCCGCGAGGTCTATGACCGGGTGGCCGCGGCAAAGGGCGCGGAAAGCGTCGGGCTTATTACCGGCGAGGAAAAGATCCTGCCCGAAAAGGCGCGCTGGCTGCTGTGCACGGCGGAATCGATGCCGCGCGACCGCGATGTGGCTTTTGTCGCGCTCGACGAGGCCCAGCTGGCGGCGGACCCGGAACGCGGCCATATCTTTACCGACCGCCTGCTCCATATGCGCGGCCGCGAGGAAACCATGATCCTGGGGTCGGACAGTCTGCGGCCGATGCTCTCCGCGCTGACGCCCGAGGCCGACATCATCTCGCGTCCGCGCTTTTCGACGCTTTCCTATACCGGGCCGGGGAAGCTCTCCCGCCTCCCTCCGCGCTCGGCGATCGTCGCGTTCAGCGCCGAGGAGGTGTATGCCGTCGCGGAGATGCTCAGGCGACTGCGCGGCGGGGCGGCGGTGGTGATGGGGGCGCTTTCCCCGCGCACCCGCAATGCGCAGGTTGAGATGTTCCAGGCCGGCGAGGTCGATTATCTGGTGGCCACCGATGCGATCGGCATGGGCCTCAATATGGATGTCCACCATGTCGCCTTTGCCTCGCTGCGCAAATTTGACGGCCGCCGACGCCGCCGCCTCCATATTCACGAGATGGCGCAGATCGCCGGACGCGCGGGCCGGCACCAGCGCGACGGAACATTCGGCACGCTGGGGCTGGAGGGAGAGAGCCAAACCGCTTTCACCGACGAGGAAGTGGCGCGCATTGAGGCGCACGACTTCCCATCCCTGCGCCAGCTCTACTGGCGCGAGGGCGACCCGCGGTTCGACACGCTCGATACGCTGATCGCCGACCTTGAGACCAGACCGCAGGATGCAGTGCTGCAGGCCGCACCCGAAGTAACCGATCTTGCGGTCCTCAAAAAGCTCGCGGATGAAAGCTGGGTGCGCGAGCGGACCACCGCGCCGGCCCTTGTCGAACGGCTCTGGTCGGTCTGCGGCCTGCCCGACTTCCGCAAGACCGGCGCCGATGGCCATGCCCGGCTCGTAGGGCGGTTGTTCCGGCATCTCTCCGAAGGCGAGGGCCATATTCCCGGCGCGGTTTTCGCCCAGGAAGTCAGTGCGCTTGAGAATATGGCGGGCGATGTGGAGACGCTGGCCAGCCGGTTGGCCGCCATCCGCATCTGGGCCTATGTCGCACACCGCGCGGACTGGCTCGCCGATCCGGCCAGGGGAATCGCCCGGACCCAGCAGATCGAGCAGCGCCTGTCCGACGCACTGCATGACAGCCTGACCCAGCGTTTCGTGGACCGTCGGACGACCATCCTGATGCGCGATCTTGGCGCGAGCGGCGAAGACGCGCTGCCGGTGCATGTCGATGCCGAAGGCATCGTGACCGTCGACGACGAACCGATCGGCCGGGTATCGGGTTTTCGCTTTCTCGTCGATGCCGGCACCAACCATGCCGACACCAAGCGGCTCCTGGCCGCGGCCGAACGGCGCCTTGGCGGGGAATGGGCTGCGCGGACAGCGGCGCTGGTGGCGGATGACGACGCCGCCTTTGCGCTTGTCGCCGAACCGGGCGCGCCCGCCACCCTGGCCTGGCATGGCGAAACCGTGGCGCGGCTGACCCCCGGCAGAATGTTGCTGAGGCCGGAGATCACGCTAGACGCTTCGCTTGGCGCCCTGACCGCCGCCCAGCGAAGACGGATCGCGGACCGGCTGCAGGGCTGGCTCGAGCGAACCCTTGCCGATATACTCAGGCCGCTCCGCAATATGGAGGCCGTGCTCGAAGCGCCCGGCACCGCGCCCGCCATTCGCGCCTTGCTGGCACCGCTCATCGACGCGGGCGGCATTCTGCCGCGCAAGGCGGCGCTGGAGCCTCTGGGCATGCTCGACAAGGAGCAGCGACACCGCATCGGCCGGATCGGCCTTGTTATCGGCGCGCTCGACATATTCCATCCCAAGCTCCTCAAACCGGAAGCGATGCGCTGGCGCGCGGCGCTGGCCGCCGTGCTGAACAGGGAAAAGATGCCCGAATTGCCTCAGGCGGGCGCAACGCTCGTACCGGAGCCCCGAGGCAGAGTGCTCGCAGCCTGGCGCTCTGCCGGGTTTCGTGGCTTTGCCGGGCAGATGCTGCGCGTCGACATGGCCGAACGGATCGCCCGGGCCGCGCACGATGCCCGCGACGGCAAGAAGCCTTTCGTGCCCGACCCGGCGCTTTCGACATCGCTAGGGCTGAGCGATGCGGCGCTGGCCCGGCTGATGCGGGCGCTGGGCTTTCAACCGGCCGGCGAGATCGCCGAGGGCGAGCGGACACGCACCCAATGGGTCTGGCGCGGCCGGCGCGCACCGAAGAAAAGGGTGCGCAAACCCGTTCCCGGCAACGCTTTTGCCAAACTGGCCGAGCTCGACCTGGGCCATGGCTGAGGACGGGCTGAGGATCGACAAGTTCTTATGGTTCTCCCGCCTCGCCCGTACCCGCGCCCTGGCCCGCAAGATCGCCGAGAAAGGCCATATCCGCTGTGCGGGCAGACGGATCGACCGGGCTCATGCCATGGTGCGCACCGGCGACGTGCTGAGCGTGCCGATGCCCGGCGGCGTGCGGGTTATCCAGATCGATACGCTGCCCGAACGACGGGTATCCCCGAAGCTGGTAGCTGAGGTTTATCGGACCGTGGAAAGCCTTGATGACAGACAGCGTTGACGGCAGCGTCAACAAGTGGCTAGCAGCGTCATGCGCACCAGCGAGGGAGAGCCGCGCCAATGACCTATGTCGTCACCGATGCCTGTATCAAATGCAAATATATGGATTGTGTGGAAGTCTGTCCCGTGGACT
Organism: Parasphingopyxis sp.; assembly: GCA_051251675.1. GTDB lineage: Bacteria > Pseudomonadota > Alphaproteobacteria > Sphingomonadales > Sphingomonadaceae > Parasphingopyxis. The sequence goes on from JBPOET010000053.1 coordinate 7,413, forward strand.
GCTTCTATGAAGGCGACAATATGCTCGTCATCCATCCGGCCGAATGCATCGATTGCGGCGTGTGTGAACCTGAATGCCCGGCCGAAGCCATCCTCCCGGATACCGAACCGGGCCAGGAAAAATGGCTCGAGCTGAACACCAAATTTGCCGAAGAATGGCCCAATATCACGCAGAGCCGGGAAGCCCCCGAAGACGCGGACGAGCATAAGGGCGAAGAAGGCAAATATGAGAAATATTTCTCGCCGGAGCCCGGCCAGGGCGATTGATCGCCGGGAGGAATTCCGGCCTGACACACGAGCCGGCAACCGGCTTTAATAGCGATCGCGTAGCCGCTGGTTGCTCGCGATAATCTCTACCAGCGCATTTCCGCCTGTCACCTCGGCAAGCCCGGCGCATTCGATCCCGACGGCCTTGAACCGGGCATATTGCAGCTTGCTCGCTTCCAGCGCCGTTGCATAGGCGAGATCGAACAGCGTCTTGCCCTGATTCGGTCCGTTATCGACTATCTTGCCGCCTTCGGCCGATTTGGGGCTGTCCTTGTTGAGCTGGCTATGGGTCGGCGCATTCGGGCCGCACAGCTTGGGCGAGCCGATCCACCAGGTGCCGCTGACGATGCCGTTGGGCAGGCTTGCTAGCGTCTGATCCCATACCGGCACCGGCGACTGATCCTGATGCAGTTCGATCCAGTTGGAATGGGCATAGAAATCCTGCGTCGTATGGAGCAGTGCGCCGAACGCACCGAGCGCGCTGTCGGCATATTTGTCGCCAACCGTATCGATCACGGCCCATTCGGCGGCCAGATGCTCTATCCCGCCCGGAAAATCGCAATTGTCGAAATGGACCTTGCTCTGCGTCTGCAGCAGATCCTGCGCGATATTGGCGGCTACGACATAGGCAAGCTGGGTCGTGTCGAGCACGCCGTCATTCGCCTCCGTCGTCAGCTCGCTGTGATAGCCGATATCGAACTGGACGCTCATCGCGTTCTCCTTTCGCCATTGCGGCGCTTTGCTAATCGAAAAAGGGGCCGCCGCAATGCGGGTCCTTGGCCAGATATTTGCCGGTCGCGTTATAGGCGTCGACAAAACAGGAGGTGCGGCACTGATAGAGCTTGCTGCATTTGGCGCAGTCGGGGTCGATCAGGTCCGGCCGGACTGTGCGCTCGCGCAGATCGGCGAAGGCTTCGCCGGTCCAGATTGCCTCGAGCCCCCGGTCGAACACATTGCCATAGGTGAAATCCTTCACCC
>JBPOET010000054.1:0-8602 GCA_051251675.1 Parasphingopyxis sp.
GCCTTGATGAAAGGCAGGACGACCCAGCCGGCAACGACGAGCATGATCACCGGCACAAGCCTTTTCTCGGCTCCGGACCAGGCTCCGGGATCGCCGATGGCGGTCTTCGCGGCGGCGATGTCGAATGCCATGCGGGTGACCCGCTGGGTCCGGATCAATATGAACAGGCAGAGCGGAATGCCCATGGCGACCACTGGCAGGCCGAACTTAGCCCAGGTCAGGAAATCTATTTCCGTACCAGTGGTCCGGTTGATCAGCCCGGCCGCGATGGCGTTTGTCGGCGATCCCACAAGCGTCCCGATACCGCCGATCGAGGCGGCAAAGGCGATGCCCATGAGCAGTGCCCCGGCGAAGCCCTTGGTCTCGCCTTCCGCGACGCCGCCCGCAGCAAGCACCGCGATGGCGATCGGCACCATGATCAGGGTGGTCGATGTGTTGGACACGATCATCGAGAGGATCGCGGTCGCGGCCATGAAAGCGAAGAGCAGGCCCCAGGCGGTCTTCCCCGCGCGGCCGATGATCGCGAGCGCCAGGCGGCGGTGCAGGCCGGTCCGTTCGATGGCAAGCGCCAGGAAGGCGCCGCCAAGGATCAGAAACAGGATTGGCGAATAATAGGTGGCGGCGACTTGGTTGGTGGTCATCGAGGTCATGAAGGGAAGCGCGACGAAGGGGAGGAGCGCGGTCGCGGTCAGTGGCAGCGCTTCGGTCATCCACCAGCTCGCCATCAGGGCGACCAAGGCGGCGACGCGCCACGCCTCGATGGGCATGCCTTCGGGGGCGGGCAGCAAAAGCAGGATGAGAAACAGGGCTAGCCCGCCGAAAAATCCGTATTGCCTGGCTGTCATTCGGTCATTCCCCCCGCAGCTCGCCTAACATCATTTGTCGGCCCCGCGAAGGTGGCAAGGCGGAGGCGTGTCAAAGTGCGATTATCGAGATGTGGCGGCCATAGTCGGGTTCGGCGCGATGGGTGGCGCGGCGATAGCTGAAGAAACGGTCTTCATTGGTATAGGTGTCGATGCCCAGCGCCTCGACAGTGCCGATGCCGACAAAGGCCAGCCAGGCGGCGACATAGGCTTCCAGGTCGAAATAATGATGGCCGGGCGCTCCGTCGCGGAAATATTGCGCATTTTCGGGTTCGATAGCCTCGAAGCGCTTCCGGAAATCGCTGTCGACTTCATAGGATCCGCGCCCGATACAGGGGCCGATAGCGGCGACGATCCTGCTGCGCTCGGCGCCCAGCTCCTCCATCGCCTCGACCACCGATTTGGCGACGCCGGTCATCGCGCCTTTCCAGCCGGCATGGGCCGCGCCGATCACGCCGGCCGCCTTGTCCGCCAGCAATATCGGTGCGCAATCGGCGGTCAGAATGCCCAGCGCGAGGCCAGGACGGTCAGTTACCATCGCATCGGCCTGGGGGCGGTCGTCATCCGGGAAAGCATGGGTTATTTGAACCGCCTCGGCCGAGTGGACCTGATGCAGCGTCACGAGCGCCGCGTCCTTCGAAACCGCCTCTACCGCGCGCCGGCGATTGATGTCGACATTGGACCTTATATCGTCCGATCCCAGCCCGACATTGAGGCTTGCGAACATGCCGGTCGATACGCCGCCGGTCCGTCCCAGAAAGCCGTGGGCGACGCCGTTCAGGGCATCGGCATGTATGGTTTCTATTCTCGCGGCCATATATCTCCTGCCCGCTCAGTGTCGGGCCGGCCTTCTTAGCGGCGTTTTTCGCGGTTGCAACGCGCGGCGGTCAGAAGGCGGCGGGTGCCGGCCAATCCGGCGCGACCAGCGCCATCGCCTTGAACAGAGTGCCCATCTCCTCCGGCTGGGTGAGCCGGTCCCGGGCGGAGATCAGCTCGTCGTGACGGTGCGGCGCGGCTTTGACGAGCGCGGCCGTGCGTGCGCCGATACCGAGCGATTCCAGCCAGGAACCCTGGCCGATCGGGCCATGTACGGCCAGCCCCGCCGTGCGCCCGATGCCCGCCAATGTGCTGAAATCGACATGGGCGGTCAGGTCGCGTTCGCCCGGTTCGGCGAAGATGTCGGCATAGGCATGGCCTGAAACGGCCTGCAGCGTGTCGCCGGTCGCCGGGCCGTCATAGCCATAATCGACAATCAGCGCCGCGCCGCCCTGTTCGGCGATACGCGCCGCCAGCGCGCCCGTGATGCTCTCGGTCGCCGGAGACATTTCGATCACGCTGCCCTCCGGCGCATCGGCGAGCGGCTCGGGAATCAGCGTATCGAGCGGCGGGCCGGAGGTGACCGGAACGAAAGCGCCGCCCTGATAGTCGACCATGATCTCATGCCAGCCATTGGCCCCGCGCTGGACCTGCCGGATCGGCAGTGCATCGAAAAATTCATTGGCGATCACGAGTAATGGCCCCGTTTCGGGCAGGCTGTCGAGATCGTCATGCCAGCGGGCGGTGGGCAACCGCGTCGCCTGATTGCGGCGCAGCACCGGGCTTGTCTCGACCAGATGGATGGGCGGTTCGAAGCGCGCCGCGCGCATCGCCCGCAGCGCGTCTTCCGCAAGCGTTCCGCGGCCCGGGCCGAGCTCAGCGAAATGGGCATTTGCGGGCGCGCCGGCCCGCGACCAGAGATCGGCGAGCCACAGCCCGGCCAGCTCGCCGAACATCTGGCTGATCTCCGGCGCCGTAGTGAAATCGCCGTCCGCGCCCAGCGGATCGCGGGTCGCATAATAATGGACATTGGCCTCGGCCATGAACTGGGCGAGGGAAATCGGCCCTGCGGCCGCGATTAGGCCGGCCAGCCTTTCGCCGAGCGGTTTTTCGGCGGCCGGTTCGTCGTCAGGCGGAGGCATCCGGCTCTGCGGGCACGGGCCTGACCCCGTCTGCCCGCCCCTTGGCGGTCGCGATCAGCCACAGCCCGCCGATCAGCATCGGCACGGTCAGTGTCTGTCCCATCGACAGGCCCCATGCGAGATGCTCGAGCCCGGCATCGGGCTGGCGGAAAAATTCGACCGTGAAGCGGGAAAGGCCATAACCGACAAGGAAAATGCCGACGAGCTTGCCCGGCTGATGACGGGCGTTCGTCTTCCAGAACATGAACCAGAGCAGGGTGAAGAGGAGGATGCCCTCAAGCCCCGCTTCGTAAAGTTGGCTCGGGTGGCGCGGTTCCTCGCCGGCGCGGGTGAAGATCATCGCCCAGGGCACATCGGTCGTGCGTCCCCAAAGCTCGCCATTCACGAAATTCGCCAGCCGCCCGAAAAACAGGCCGAAAGGGATGGTGCAGGCGACATAGTCATGAATGCGCAGCCAGTGCAGCCTGTTCTTCCAGGCCATGAAGAGGATCGCGAGGCTGACGCCGATCACACCGCCATGGAAAGACATGCCGCCGTCCCACACCCTGATAATGCTGGCCGGGTCGGCGAAATACTCGGCTGGTTTGTAGAAAAGCACATAGCCGAGCCGTCCGCCGATCAGGATGCCGAGCGTGGCATAGAACACCAGGTCGTCGGCATGGCGCCGGGCCATGGGGGCACCGGGCTGAGCGATCAGCCTGAGCAGATACCACCAGCCGACAACGATGCCGGCGATATAAGCGAGGCTGTACCAGCGCAGCTGGAAGAAACCGAGATCGAGGGCGATCGCGGACAGGCCGAGATCTTCGAACCGCAAATATTCGCCGCCCGTCGTTACTGTCGCGGTCAGTGTCGTTGCCAGAAAGTCCAAGGCTTTCCCCCTTGCTTTTTTGCCTTCATAATGGTGGCAATCGAAAACGGAAAGCGCCGCGATAAGCAAGATAAGCAAAAGGCGCAGGAGAGATGGATATGGCGACCCAGGCACCCGAGCAGGAATCGGCGAGCAGCGGCTTCACGCGCATGCAGGACGGCAAGGCCGAAGATTGGGCCATTATCGGCAAGGAACATCAGGAACATTACAAGACATCGGCGCCCCAGCGGATCCTGCAGCATCTGCGCGACCTTGGCGAACTGACGCTCGGTTTCAGTTGCGACCAGCTCCAGCACTCCCTGATGACGGCAACGCTCGCCCGCCGCGCCGGTGCAAGCGACGAGGAAGTGGTCGCCGCGCTGTGCCACGATATCGGCAAAACCATGTCGGTGCCGAATCACGGGGCGATCGCGGCGGAAATCCTCAAGCCCTATGTCAATGACGACCTCTATCACGTCATCAAATATCACCAGGATTTCCAAGGCGCCTATTATTACAATTATATGGGCCGCTCGACGACGCTGCGGGAAGATCACAAGGATGCAAGCTGGTATCCGCTTGCCTGCAAGCTCGTAGACGAATGGGACGCCCCGGCCTTCGACCCGGATTTCGCGGTCGATAGCCTGGAAAGCTTCGAGCCCGAGATTATGCGGGTCTTCGGCACGCCGAAGATGATGTAGACCGAACAAGGCCGACTTCCCCCAGCCGTCTTTCGAAGGATATCGATATAGCTTCCAACGCACCGCCCTCGGGGCCAGTCGTCGCCACGCCGAACTTTGGAGTTGGCGGAGCGCTGGGCAAAACCGGTTTTGCCTGGGCGGTCTTCGAATGGGCGCGCAATCCCTATTATATCCTCATCGTCATCTATATTTTCGCACCCTATTTCGCGCGCGACATCATCGGCGCGGACATATTGGCAAGTGGTGCGCTGGCTGGCCTCGATGCCGAAACCGCGACCCAGACCGCCAATGCCCAAGGGCAGGCGGCGATCGCATCGGTTACCAAATGGGCGGGGCTCATTGCGGCGCTGACCGCTCCCTTTCTCGGCGCGGCGCTGGATCGCGGCGGGAAACGCAAACCCCTGCTTGCGTTCCTGCTGGGTACGATCGCTCTGATGTCCTGGTTACTCTGGTATGCGATTCCTGGCGAAGAGGGTCTACCGACGGGCGCCGTCATGCTGGTCCTGGTGATCGCCTATGTCTGTTTCACCTATTCGGAAGTGATGCATAATTCGATGCTCAGCGCGGCGGGCGAACCGAAGCGCCTGCCGATGATCTCCGGACTGGGGCTGGGCCTGGGCAACCTTGCCGCAACGATCATGTTCCTCGGGCTGGTGGCCCTGTTCGTGCTGCCGGCGGCGGTTCAATGGCCGTTTGCAGAGCCGCAATTCGGGTTCGATCTGGAGCGGTACGAACATGTCCGCATTACCGGGCCCTTGTGCGCTGTTTGGCTGATCCTGTTTTCCATTCCCTTTTTCCTGAACGCCAAGGATCCGGGGGTGAAGGGCGCAAGTTGGACGATGGCCGCGATCGATGGCGCGAAAGCCGTCGTCCGTACGGTTCGCGAAGCGGCGAAATATCGCGAGCTGTTCAAATTCCTCATCGCGCGCATGTTCTATGCGGATGCGATGGCGGCGCTGCTCGCGCTGGCGGCCGTGTATGTCGCGCTGTTCCTCGAATGGGGTTTCCTCGAGATGATCAGCTACGCGATTTTCGCGTCGGCCTGGGCCTTTGCCGGCGGTTTGTTCGGGGGCTGGCTCGACACCAAAGTCGGCGTGAAGGCAGCGCTGATCATCGAAATTATCGGCATGGTGCTTGCGTTCGCGGTGCAGCTTTCGGTGACCCAGGATACCCTGTTTTTCGGGCTCATGGACAATTATCAGATATGGGACGGGCTGATATTCCAAACGCTTTCCGATCTTACCTTCCTTGCTCTGGTGAGTATCGTCGCGGTCAGCGCCACAGCCAGCATTTCCTCGAGCCGTGCGATGCTGGTTCAGCTTGCGCCGCCGGGGCGAAGCGGCGAGTTTTTCGGTCTTTATGCGATCGCCGGGACGATAACCGTCTGGATGGGGCCGTTGCTCGTGCAGGTCTTCACAAGCGCGTTCAACAACCAGCGGATCGGCATGGCGTCGATTGCAATCCTGTTCGCCCTGGGCCTTGCCCTTCTCTCCTTCGTGAAAGTGGCAGACAACGCGCCAGCACATTGAACACCCACGCCGCACTGTAGCTGGCATCCTTGATCGCCACCCTTTAAAGAGCCAGCCATGTCACAAGCTTCCCGTCTCGGCATCACCCGCCGCCGCCTGTTGATCGGCGGAGGGGTCGGCGCGGGTCTGGCCGTCGCCTGGGGCGTCTGGCCGCGCCACTATGTGCACAATCTGGTCGCCGGCGAGGGCGAAACCGTATTCAACGCCTTTCTCAAGATCGGTGAGGACGGCAATGTCAGCGTAATCGTGCCGCAGGCGGAGATGGGGCAGGGCGTCTGGACGGCATTGCCCCAGGCGCTGGCCGACGAACTGGGCGCCGACTGGCGGACGATCGGTGTCGAAACCGCCCCCATAAACCCGCTTTATGCCAATGATTTTCTCGTCTCGGAGGGCGCGGAGGGCGCGCTGCCTTCCTTCCTGGGTTCCATCGGTCAATGGGCGACGCGCGAATATGCGGTGCGCAACGCGCTGATGATCACCGGCGGCTCGACCTCCATTCGCGGGTTCGAGCAGCGCTTTCGAGAGGCCGGTGCAGCGGCGCGCGCGGTGTTGTGCAAGGCGGCCGCGGCGCGCTGGGACACCGACTGGCAGGCCTGCGATACGGCCGACGGTTTTGTCATCTTCGGCGAACAGAGGCTGCGCTTTGGCGAACTGGCCGCCGATGCCGCGCAATATTCGCCGCCCGATACGCTCACGCTTCGCAATCCGGAAGGGCGCCCGATCACCGGCCAGTCCATGCCGCGGATCGATCTGCCGTCCAAGGTCGATGGCTCGGCGCGCTATGCCGGCGATGTCCGCTTGCCCGAAATGGTTTTCGCATCCGCGCGGCAGGCGCCGTCGAGCCGCCACCGGCTGGCAGCCGTCAACCGCGATGCCGCGAACAATGTGTTCGGCGTTACCGCGATCTTCGAAAATCCCCGTTTCGCAGCCTGTGTGGCGACCAACTGGTGGGCGGCCAATCGCGGCGTCGAGGAACTGGAACCCGAATGGGAAAGCGACGGCGAGGGAGTGGTCGACGATGCCAGTATCGATGCGGCGCTGGAGGCGGCGCTGGACGGAGACGGCGGCACACGGTTCGTTAGCGAAGGCGATCTCGCGGCGGCATTCGGCGCATCGGGGGCGCACCGGGCGACCTATAGCGTCGGGCTGGCGCCCCATGCCGCGATCGAACCGCTGACCGCAACGGCGCGCGTATCCGGCGACCAGCTGGAAATCTGGGCGCCGACCCAGGCGCCGGGGCTTATGCGCGCCGCCGTGGCGGAGGCGATCGGCTATAGCGAAAGCCAGGTCACCATCTATCCGATGCTTCTCGGCGGGGCTTTCGGCCGCAAGATAGAGCATGACGCTGCAGTGCAGGTTGCGATTATCGCGCGGCGCATGAACCGCCCGGTCCAGCTCACCTGGTCGCGCGAAGAGGAAACCCGGAGCGACTATTATCGCCCGGCGGCCCGCGGGCGGCTGACAGCCAAGCTGGACGCTGCGGGAAGCATTTCCGCCTGGCACGCCCGGATTGCCGCCCCCTCGACGGGCAACCAGCTGTTCCAGAGAATCATGCCAAGCATGTTTCTCGGCGGTGTCGACGACGCCAGCCCGGGCGCCGTGGAAGGGGCTAGGCCGGCCTATGCGATTCCCAATCTGGCGGTCGAGCATATGCCCGCCGATATTGGCGTTGAAACCGGGATCTGGCGGTCTGTCGCGCATAGCTACACGGCTTTTTTCACCGAATGTTTCATGGACGAGATGGCCGCGCAGGCTGGTATCGAACCTTTATCCTTCCGTATCGCCATGATGAGAGATTCTTCACGCCTTGCCCGTTGTCTGACGACCGCCGCAACCCTGGGCGGCTGGGATGGCGGCGAGCAGGGCGGCGGTATGGGGCTGGCCGCGCATAGCTGTTTCGGCAGCCATGTGGCGATGGTCGTGCGGCTGCATATCGGCGACGATCAGCGCCCGATCATCGAGAATATCGCGGCGGCGGTCGATTGCGGGCGGATGATCAACCCGGAAATCGTCCGGCAGCAGATCGAGGGCGGTATCGTGTTCGGCATGTCCCACGCGCTGGGTGCCGCCATACGCTATGCCGATGACGAACCGCTCGTTTCCAATTTCCACGATCTTGGCCTGCCGACACTTACCGATATCCCCGAGATCGAGATCGCGCTTATCGACAGCGATGAAGAGCCGGGCGGGGTCGGGGAGATCGCCGTGCCGCCTGTGGCACCGGCGATCGGCAACGCGATCTTTGCCGCGACCGGCCAGCGGCTCCGCTCCATTCCTTTCCGCGTGGGCGGTGTCGCATGACGGAAAAACCCGATTTTCACCCGGACATCGCGGCGCCCAAGGTCGGTGTGCTGCTGGTCAACCTGGGAACGCCCGACGCTCCGACGCCGCAGGCCGTGCGGCGCTATCTTGCGGAATTCCTGTCCGACAAGCGTGTGGTCGAGTTGCCGTCCCTGCTGTGGAAGCCCCTGCTGCACGGCATCATCCTCAACACCCGGCCGCGCAAATCGGCCCGGGCCTATGCCAAGGTCTGGATGGAGGAGGGATCGCCGCTCGCCGTTTATACGAGGCGGCAGATGGCAGACCTGCAGCAGCGTCTCGGCGAGACCGTGCTGGTAAGCTATGCGATGCGTTACGGAAGGCCCGGTATAGGGTTCCGACTCGAAGAGATGAAGGCTCAGGGCTGTGAGCGGATATTGCT
>JBPOET010000055.1:0-8559 GCA_051251675.1 Parasphingopyxis sp.
CGAACCCTCGTCGAACAGCACGTCCAGCCGCTCGCGCGCGGTAAGCTTGCCCTTGGCGTGCTGACCATCGATCCGTTTCCGGCCGCCGCCCATACGCGCCTGTTCGCGTTTGTTTTCCAGCAGGTCGAGCGCTTCGATATTCGACATTTCCGTTCCCTTTCGGCGAGACTCCCCGCCTCTCTTCGGGCTTGACCGGCATAATGCAAATGTGATTTTGTAAAATTGCGAAATCTATTTTGCAAAATAGCGAAGGGCGCGCAGATGAAAGCCAGATTATACGCAGGCTCGCGGCTGCGAACCATCCGCCAGCGCCGCGAGCTCGATCAGGCCGCATTCGCCAGAACGCTCGGCATATCCGTCAGCTATCTCTCGCAGATCGAGAATGACGCCCGGCCGATCACGGCATCGGTGACAGAGGCGCTGGAACACCATTTCCCGTCGGAATGGAACGAACCCCCGCGCGATGAATATGAGCGCCGCCTTGCCGCGATCCGCGAAGCGATTTCCGATCCGCTGTTCAGCGAAACGCCGCTGCCCGCTCCGGCACTGTCCCGCTTCGTCGAACAATACCCCCAGCTGGCCGACCGCATGGTCGCGCTGCACAGCGCCTATCGGCTGGCGGAAGAACGTCGGCATGCGCTTGGCGATGTAATCGACAGCGCCGATGCCGAAAGCCGGGGCGACGGGCGGCAATTCCCCTGGGAGGAAACGCGGGACTGGTTCCATGCAGTCGGCAACTATGTCGACACAGTCGATATTGCCGCCGAACGCATCGCGGCGAAATGCAGCCGGGACGACCGCGTGACGGAAGAAGCACTGACTGAACGTCTCGGCGCGAAGCACGGCCTCTCGGTACGCTTCGTATCGGACGATGCCGCCGCCACCGCATTGCGCGAATATGACCGGGCCAATCGCTGCGTTTCGATCAGCGCCATCCTGCCGCGGCCCAGCCGCACCTTCCAGCTCGCGCACCAGCTTGCCCTGATCGAGCTGATCGAGCCGATCACGGCGATCGCCCGCGGCGCCAACCTCCAGTCCGAAGCGAGCGAAAAGCTGCTGACCGTGGGGCTCGGCAATTATGCGGCCGGGGCGATCGTCATGCCCTATGCACGGTTCCGCGATGCGGCCCGCGCTTTGCGCCACGATGTGGACCGGCTCGCCAACCGGTTCGGGGTGAGCTTCGAACAGGCCTGCCACCGCCTCTCGACGCTGCAGCGGCCCGGCATGCGCGGCGTGCCGATGTTCTTCTTCCGCATCGACATGGCCGGCAACATCACCAAGCGCCATTCGGCCACCAAGATGCAGTTCGCCCGGTTCGGCGGCGCCTGCCCCTTATGGATAGCGCATGAGGCGGCGGCCTCGCCGGACAAGATCCATGTCCAGCTCGCCGAAACGCCCGATGGCATCCGCTATGTCACCATGGCGATGGGACTGGTGAAGCCCTCGGGCAGTTTCCAGCGGCCGAGCCGCCGTTTTGCCGTCGCGCTGGGCTGCGAGGCCGAGCAGGCGGCCGATTTCGTTTATGCCGATGCGCTGGATCTGGAAAATCCGGCGGCGGCCACTCCCATCGGCACCTCCTGCCGGCTGTGCCCGCGCCGCAATTGCGACCAGCGCGCCTTTCCGCCCGCTGGCCATACGCTGCTTACCGAGATCGACCGCCGCGAGGTGATTCCCTACCGGCTTTAGGGTCAGGCCCTAATCGGTGGAGCTGGTCTCCAGATATTTGATGATGCCGGAAAAATCCTTTTTCTGGCCGCCATGTTTCACATATTGTTCGTAGAGCGCGCGGGCCTTGGCGCCCATCGGGGTGCGCATCCCGGCCTCATCGGCAGCCTCCATGGCAAGCTTGAGGTCCTTGAGCATAAGCGGCGCGGCGAAACCGCCCTCATAGTCATGATCGGCGGGCGTTTCCGGGCCGACCCCGGGCACCGGGCAATAGCTCGTCATCGACCAGCTCTGGCCCGAGGCCTTGCTCGAAATATCGAAAAAGGTCTGCGGATCGAGGCCCAGCGACTGCGCGAGATTGAAGGTTTCGCATGTCGCAATCATCGTCGCGCCGAGCAGCATATTATTGCAGATCTTGGCAGCCTGCCCGGCTCCGGCTTCACCGGCATGAATCACGGCTTGCCCCATTTCCTCCAGGATCGGCCTGGCGCGCTCGAAGGCCCGCTCCGTGCCGCCCACCATGAAAGTCAGCGTGCCGCCCGCCGCAGCCGCAATACCGCCGGAGACCGGCGCGTCGACCATCAACATGCCCTTGGCAACAGCCTCTTCCGCAACGGCGCGCGCCGTTCCGACATCGATCGTCGAACAGTCGAGCAGCAGCGTGCCAGGCTCCGCATTGTCGAATACGTCATCGACATAGACGGCGCGGACATGCTTGCCCGCAGGCAGCATCGTCACCACAGCTTCGGCGCCCTTCACGGCGTCCGCGCCCGATGCCGCAACCCGGCAGCCATTGGCCTTCGCAGCCTCCAGCGCGTCTTCCGAAATATCGAAAGCGGCGACGTCATGGCCGGCCTTGGCAAGGTTCGCGGCCATCCCGCCGCCCATATTACCAAGCCCGATAAAGGCGATTGTTGTCATGTCTCTTCTCCAAAAACCCGTTCGGGCTGAGCCTGTCGAAGCCCTGCCCTTACTTCTTCACCGGCCCAAAAGAGAAGGGCAGCCCTTCGACAGGCTCAGGGCAAACGGTATAATTCACTTCCCCGTCCACTTGGCCTCGCGCTTCTCGACAAAGGCGGCCATGCCTTCCTTCTGATCCTCCGACCCGAACAGGCCGTGGAACAGGCGCCGTTCGAACTGGATGCCCTGAGCCAGTGTCGTCTCGAATGCGGCGTTGACCATTTCCTTGGTCGCCATCGCCGCAAGCGGGCCCATACCGGCAATCGCGCTCGCCGTTTTCACGGCCTCCTCGACCAGGTCCGCAGCCGGCACGACCTTCGCGACCAACCCCAGCCCTTCGGCTTCTTCGGCGTCCATCATCCGGCCTGTCAGGCACATTTCCATCGTCTTGGCCTTGCCGATCGCACGCGCCATGCGCTGCGATCCGCCCATGCCCGGCGTAACGCCGAGCTTGATTTCGGGCTGGCCGAATTTGGCGCTGTCCGCCGCAATGATGAAGTCCGCCATCATCGCGACTTCGCACCCGCCGCCCAGCGCATAGCCGGCCACCGCCGCGATCCATGGCTTGCGGGTCTGCGTCACCCGCTCCCAGCCGCCGAAATGGTTGTTGCCATACATGTCGGCAAAGCCCTGGTCGGACATCTCCTTGATATCCGCCCCCGCCGCGAAGGCTTTTTCGCTGCCGGTGAGGACGGCGCAGCGCTGGCTGTCATCCGCATCGAAAGCGGCAAAGGCGGCAATCGCTTCTTCCAGCACCTGATTGTTGAGCGCGTTCAACGCCTTGGGGCGGTTCAGCGTTATCAGCGTCACCGCGCCGCGCTGTTCGACGAGGATGGTTTCGTAGGTCATATCTTTCCCAATCCGTTCGGGCTGAGCCTGTCGAAGCCCTGCCCTTTTCTTCAACTAAGTACAGCCCTTCGACAGGCTCAGGGCAAACGGTAATTCTTGACAGCTACTGTCGCAGCATATCGCGCGAGACGATCATGCGCATGACCTGATTGGTGCCTTCCAGAATAGAATGCACGCGTAGGTCGCGCCAGAAGCGTTCGATCGGATATTCCTTCAGATAGCCGTAACCGCCGAACAGCTGGAGTGCATTGTTGGCGATATTGCTGCCGCTGTCCGTGGCCAACCGCTTGGCCATCGCGGAAAAGCGGGTCTTGTCAGGCGCGTTCGCCGTAACCTTGGCCGCCGCGAGATAGAGGAGCGCGCGCGCCGCCTCCAGTTCGGTCGCCATATCGGCCAGCATGAACTGCGTGTTCTGGAAATCGGCAATCGGCTGCCCGAACTGCTGGCGTTCCCTGGTGTACGCCACTGCTTCGTCCAGACAGCGCTGCGCGCCGCCAAGGCTGCACGCACCGATGTTGAGCCGTCCGCCATCGAGCCCGGCCATCGCGAAATTGAACCCTTCGCCTTCTGCGCCCACCCGGTTTTCGACCGGCACCCGGCAATCCTCGAAAATCAGTTGCGCCGTCGGCGAGGCGTTCCAGCCCAGTTTCTTTTCCGGCTTGCCGAAAGAGAGGCCCGGCGTGTCCTTCTCGATAACCAGGCAGGAAATACCCTTGCTCTTGTGCTCGCCCGTGCGAACCATCACGACATAGATGTCGTTGAAACCCGAGCCGGAGATAAACTGCTTGGTACCGTTCAGGACGTAGTGGTCGCCATCGAGCTTCGCCGTCGTCTTGAGGCCCGCGGCATCCGAACCCGAACCCGGCTCGGTCAGCGCATAGCTGGCTATATGCTCCATCGTGACGAGCTTTGGCAGGAATTTGGCTTTCACCTCGCCGCCGCCGAAGCGATCGATCATCCAGCTCGCCATATTGTGGATCGAGATATAGGCGCTGGTGGCTGGGCAACCATAGGCCATCGCTTCCATGATTAGCGCCGCCTCCAGCCGGCCCAGATTGATCCCGCCCGCTTCCTCCGAAACGTAAATCGCGCCGAAGCCGAGCTCGCCGGTCTTCTGGATCACGTCGCGCGGGAAATGATGCTTTTCATCCCATTCGGCAGCGTGCGGAGTGATCTCGTCGGCGGTGAATTTCTGCGCCATCTCCTGGATCTGGCGCTGTTCATCGGTCAAATCGAATTGTGTCATACGAGCCTTATAGCGGTGTTTTCACGCAACCGTAATCCAGAAATCACCCTGCTGCGAATAGCCCGCCGACACTATAGCTCAGCTTCCGCCTCGATCTCCACGCGCCACTCCGGGCGAAGCAGGGCAGCGACGACCACCATAGTTGCCGCCGGACGGATATCGCCGAATAGTTCGCCATGAACTGCGCCGATCGCATCGCCATCGGCGGCATCGGTGATGAACATGCGCGTGCGCACGACATCGGCCGCCGTGCCGCCCAGCTCTTCGATCGCCGCGATAATGATTGCAAAACAGCGCTCCGCCTGCGCTGCGGCATCGCCCTGCGTCGAGCTGCCATCGGGTTCGACGGGGCCCGTTCCGGAGACAAGGACACGGTTGCCGGCGCGAATCGCGCGGGAAAAGCCGAAGGCCGCCTCGAAGGGGGATGCGGATGCAGTCTTGCGCCTATTCATCAGTATCGGTTCCGCTTTCGCAGCGTACAAGTTCGACACGATGGATCGCCCCATCTTCCGTGCCGACCACTTCCTCTCCGGATCGCGACAGGCGGCTGTCGGTAATGACCAGGCTGTTGCCGTCGACGCCCAAATGCCAGACAGATCGATGCAATATCGGCGGCGCTTCAAAATAAAGATCCGCCTGCATGGTCAGCCGGCGCCCGTCTTCGGAAAGCTCGATCAACTGAACCGGTTCGGCCCAATGCTCTTCGCGGCGCAGTCCTTCTGCAGAAATGATGGTAGGAACATCCGCGGAGCTGGTGGAGCAAGCCGTTTCAACGGGGAACCAGCGGCCATGAAACTGCTCCGGCACGGCAAATGCCAGCTCAGCCGGCGGCGGCAGTGCCGCTCCCGCGTCGCCGGCCGGTTGAGCCGTTGCCGATGCAGCGAAGGCCGCCCATGGAATCAAGGCCAGTCTGAACAGGGTCACCACGCCATTTACCCCATCGTCGGGATCACAAACGCATTGCCGCCATCGGGCGAGCCGTCGGGCCAGCGCTGGGTGATCGTCTTGACCTTGGTCCAGAATTTCACGCCTTCCATGCCGTGCTGGTTGGTGTCTCCGAAGGCGCTGCGTTTCCAGCCACCAAAGGTGTGATAGGCGACCGGCACCGGGATCGGCACGTTGATGCCGACCATGCCGACATTCACCCGGTGCGCGAATTCGCGCGCCGCATGGCCGTTGCGCGTGAAGATCGCGACGCCATTGCCGTACTGGTGCTTGGTCGGCAGCTCGAGGGCTTCCTCGAAGGTCTTGGCGCGCACTATTTGGAGCACAGGGCCGAAAATCTCCTGCCTGTAACTTTCCATGCCCGGTTTGACATGATCGAAGAGCGAGGGACCGATGAAGAAGCCCTTCTCATGGCCCTGGAGCGTAAATCCGCGTCCGTCGACGACCAGCTCAGCGCCTTCATCGACGCCGGTCTGGATCCAGTTCTCGACCCGCTGCTTGTGCTCGGCGGTAACGACCGGGCCGTAATGCGCGTCCGCATCGGTCGACACGCCGACGCGCAGCGCGTCGATCGCCGGGATCATCTTCTCGCGCAGCTTGTCCGCCGTTTCGTCGCCGACGGGGACCACCACGGGAAGCGCCATGCAGCGCTCTCCCGCAGACCCGAAGGCCGCGCCCGCCAGATCGTTCACGACCTGGTCGAGATCGGCGTCGGGCATGACGATGCCGTGATTCTTCGCACCGCCCATCGCCTGCACCCGCTTTCCGTTCTCGGTGCCGCGCTGATAGACATAATGGGCGATATCGGTGGAACCGACAAAGCTGACCGCGCTGATATCGTCATGGTCGAGGATCGCGTCGACCATCTGCTTGTCGCCATGAACGACGTTGAGAATGCCGTCGGGAAGCCCCGCTTCCTTCATCAGCTCGGCGAGGCGCACGGGTACGGACGGATCGCGCTCGGAAGGTTTCAGGATGAACGCATTGCCGCAGGCGATCGCCACACCGAACATCCACATCGGGATCATCGCCGGAAAGTTGAACGGGGTGATCCCCGCAACGATGCCGAGCGGCTGGCGCATCGAATAGACGTCGATGCCCGGCCCCGCGCCCTGCGTATATTCGCCCTTCAGCGCATGCGGGATGCCGCAGGCGAACTCGATGACATCCAGCCCGCGCTGCACATCGCCCGCCGCATCGGCGATCACCTTGCCATGTTCGGAACTGAGCAGTTCGGCCAGCTCGTCCATATGCGCCTCGACCAGCGCCTTGAACGCGAACATCACGCGCGCGCGCTTTTGCGGATTGGTCGCCGCCCAGGCGGGCTGTGCGTTGTTCGCGGCATCGACCGCTTTTTGCAGCTCCTCTCCCGTTCCCAGCGATACTTTCGCCTGAACCTCGCCCGAATTGGGGTCCCAAATCTCATGCTGGCGCGTTCCGCCACCTGCTGCATTGCCACCAATGAAATGCTCCACCGCGCGCATTGCTATTCTCCAAATTCCAAATAAAAGTCTTGAAACGCCTTAAACCGCAAAAGCGGGCAAGGCCATGCCGTCTGTTGGGTGAACAGAAGGATTATTCCGGCCGGGTCGCGAAAATCGGGGTAGGAATGCACGAACCACATGGTGCGAAAACGCTGAATGAACTGGCCGACTATTGGGCGGATACAAAGCCCGATCATATCGGCTATCGATTCGAAGGCCGCGAAACGAGTTTTTCGGATTTCCGGAACATGACAGCCCGCCTGTCCCGCGCCCTGAGGGCGGCTGGCATCCGGAAAGGCGATCGCATTGCCTGGATCGGCAAGAACAGCGACCGGTATTTCACCTTGCTGTTCGGCGCCGCCGGCGCGTCTGCCGTAACCGTGCCTGTCGGTTGGCGTCTGTCGCCCAAGGAAATGGCCTTCATTCTGGAGGATGCCGGTGCGGTCACGGTTGTCGCGCCTCCCGAATTTGTCGAGCTTGCCCGGGAGTTGGCGGCCGAAAATCCGGCCATCCGGTGGGTGCTGGCGAGCGAACGGGATTGCGGCATCGCAAGCCTGGAGGAATTCATGGCCGAATATGGCGAAGCAGCAGAGCTCGACGCCCTGCCCCGGCCCGAAGACGCCCTGGTCCAGCTCTATACCTCCGGAACGACCGGCAATCCCAAGGGCGTTGTGCTGACGCATGACAACTTTCTCAAAAATGGCGGAGAAGAGCTGCCGGAAACGCCATCCTGGGATATCTGGGAAGAGCATGAGGCCGGACTGCAGGTGATGCCGATCGCACATATTGCGGGCACGGGTTACGGAATCATGCCGATGAACCGGGGAGTATCCTGCAACATCGTCGCCGAATTCAATGCCGGAGAGATTCTCGACCTGATCCACAACAAGCAACTGACCCGGTTTTTTCTCGTCCCGGCCGCGCTGCAAATGCTGATCAACGACCCCAAAGCCGCACAGACGGACACGAGCGGCGTTGTCCAGATCAATTATGGCGCATCCCCGATGCCCCTGCAGCTGCTCCGCGATTGCATGAAGGCCTTTCCCAATGCCGGTTTCTGCCAGTTTTACGGCATGACCGAAACGACCGGCACCATCATCGTTCTCGAACCGGACGATCATGACCCGGATGGCAATGAAAAAATGCGCTCTGCGGGGCGCCCGCTTCCCGGCGTTGAGGTGAAGATCGTCGATGAAACCGGCCGCGAAGTCGGCATCCGCGAGGTCGGGGAGATATGCACACGATCCAGCGCGAACATGGCCCATTACTGGAAACAGCCGGAGAAGACGGCAGAGACTGTCGACGAAGACGGCTGGCTGCGCACCGGTGACGCGGCATATCGCGATGCGGAGGGCTATATCTATATCCATGACCGGATGAAGGACATGATCATCACGGGCGGCGAGAATG
>JBPOET010000056.1:0-8517 GCA_051251675.1 Parasphingopyxis sp.
CTATGAGAGATTGCGCCCGGCAAGTCACGCGAGGGGAGTCAGTCCTCCAACAATAAGCGCGGGCCGGGTCCTCTTATCCCCGCCCGATCCTCCGGGTTGTAGAGCTGGCATTTCTTCAGGCTCAGGCAGCCGCAGCCGATACATCCGTCGAGCCGCCGACGGGTGCGCTGGAGTTCGGCAATGCGCGCATCGATCGTTCCGCGAATGGCGTTGCTGATTCGCGTCCAGTCGCGCTGGGTCGGGGCGCGGCCTTCGGGCAGCTTGGCAAGCTGGGCACGGATCTCGCCGATCGACAGGCCCAGCTGCTGTGCGATCAGTACGAAGGAGAGGCGGCGGATATCCGCGCGCAGGAAACGCCGTTGGCCACCCGAACTGCGCAACGGGTGCACCAGATCCTTCTCCTCGTAGAAGCGGATGGCCGACACCGAAAGGCCGGTGCGGGCGGCAAGGTCGCCGATGGAGAGCATTGCTGTATTGGCCATAACTGTGATCGCTTTTTCCGTCGAAAATAAATCTTGATCTCAACTTAGGTTGAGGTTGTAGATCATGCAACCGAAGCAGCGATGGTTCGGTGTGAAGGCCCGAACTGCTCCTGCCGAAACCGTTTTCAGGGAGCAAGTTATGCAGCTCAATCAGGTAACCGTCGGAGCGACCGACTATGCGGCCTCGCTGGCCTTTTACCGGACCCTCGGCCTGACGCAGATTGTGGATGCGCCGCCCCGGTACGCGCGGTTCGAAACGCCTTCGGGAGAGACATTCTCCATCCACAAGGTGGAGGCCGTTACCGGTGACAGCACGGTCATCTATTTCGAAATCGAAGCGCTGGACGAGCGGGTTGCCGCTCTCAAGGCGCAAGGCATCCGCTTCGAACGCGGTCCGCAGGACGAAAGCTGGGGCTGGCGCGAAGCGCGGCTGCGCGATCCGGCCGGCAACCCCCTCTGCCTCTTCCGGGGCGGCGACAATCGCCGTTTCCCGCCGTGGAGGATCGACACGAAATCAACATCAAAGGAGATTGTACAATGACCCAGGGTAAACTCGAGCATGTGAACATCAGCGTTACCGATCCACAGCGATCGGCAGAATTGATGCAGGAACTGTTCGGCTGGCGCATTCGCTGGGAAGGCGAAGGGATGCTCGGCGGACATACAATCCATGTCGGCAATGACGACGACTATCTCGCCATCTACACCAATGCCGATATCGCCAAGGCGGATCCGACATTCCGCAAGAGCGAACCGCTCAACCATATAGGTGTCGTGGTTGACGATCTCGACGCGGTCGAGGCGAAAGTCATTGCAGCGGGGCTGGAGACGATGAACCATGCGGATTACGAGCCTGGCCGCCGTTTCTATTTCTTCGACTGGAACGGCATCGAGTTCGAGGTGGTGAGCTATGCCTAAGCGAACAGAAACAACGGCGTGGCAGCGTTTTTGCGCTGCCATGGTCGAGCATGGGCACGGGCGCGCCGCCGACATCGCGGCGGCCTCGGCGCAGCGGCAGCCGCGCGGGAAGAAGGAGGACGGAAGCAAGGTTGCCGCGAAAGACAGGCCGAGTGCCCGCCTTCTGCTGGGGCAGCTGATCCCGTACCCTTATGACCGTTTTCCGGCGTTTTAGACGGGGCGGTCGCCATTCACGGTCACCCGCCGCATATGGCGGCGCTGGCCCTGATAATCGTTGAGCGCATAGTGCCAGACGCAGCGATTGTCCCAGAAGGCGACCGCGCCGTCGCTCCAGCGGAAGCGGCAGGTGAAACGCTCGTCGCGGCAATGGTCGAACAGAAAAGCGAGGAGCGGCCGGCTTTCGCGCTTGGTCATATCCTTGAAGCGCAGGGTGAAAGCGGGATTCACATAAAGGCCCTTGCGGCCGGTTTCCGGATGGGTGCGTACGACGGGATGCTCATATTCCGGCGCTTCGTCCGTGGTCTGCGTGTCCATGGATTTGCGAGCCTGGGCGGATTGGCCTCTGGCACTATATTCGCGGGAGGCGGAGTGAATAGCTGTCAGGTCGCCCAGCATGGCCTTCATACCCTCTGACAATGCGTCATAGGCCGCCATCTGATTGGCGAATAGCGTGTCGCCGCCATAGTCGGGGACTTCGATAGCGTGGAGAATCGAACCGAGTGCGGGCTTTTCGATATAGGACATGTCCGAATGCCAGCCGCCGCCGAAATTGATCTGTTCGTCCGGCTCCTTGATGATCTCCAATATTTCGGGATGTCCGTCCATTCCGGCAACATAGGGATGGATATTGAGGCTGCCGAAACGGCGGCCGAACGCTTTATGCGCTTCGGGCGTCAAGCTGTGCTGACCCCGAAAGAAAATGACGTGGTGATCCAGAAAAGCGCGGTGAATCGCGTCGAAAGTCTGGTTGGAAAATTCCGCTGACAGGTCGACTCCCTCAATCTCGGCGCCCAGCGCGCCCGCGATGGGCTTTACCGCGATTTGGTCGGGCATATCCGGAAACCTCCCTTTACCCTGCGCTCGTCTTGGCGGAGCGATAGCCAAGCAGGAATATCACGATCGTCAGCGCTTCGACCACCATGGGCTGGAGGGCCGTCGGCGCCATTCCGTCCAGTGCAAGGCTGACGATCCGGCCGATAAATGCGATGGCGACGAGGAACAGCGGCGCGACCAGTGCGCCCGGCCGGCTTTTCGCCGCTGCATACAGCGCAAAGAGGCCGGTCGTGAGGAAGAAAGCCGAGAAGTCGGCGCGCAGGGTAGCCAAGCCCTGAACACCGACGGGTTCTACGAAAAAACTGGTGGCCAGGGCAGTGGGCTGAAGCAGATAGCCAGTCCCGATGACGCTGTATAACAGGCCCAGCAGCCCAATGAGTATGCGCAGTATCGGATGCATGACGATCTCCCCTCCCGCTGAAGTGCCATACTGTGGTTTCATGTCAACTCGGCCCGGGCGATGTTAACTTGATGCTTGGCGTTTTCGGTCTAAAGACCAACGGGTTCCCGGATCGGGCGAAGAGGCAGGAAAATATGTGCGGCATTATCGGAATACTCGGCAGGGACAATGTGACCGACCGGCTGGTCGAGGGGCTGAGAAGGCTCGAATATCGGGGCTATGATTCCGCCGGGGTGGCGACGCTGTCCGATGGGCGGATCGAACGCCGTCGGGCGGAGGGCAAGCTCGACAACCTGGTTCGCGTGCTGGCCGACGATCCGGTCGACGGCGTCACCGGCATCGCGCATACCCGCTGG
Organism: Parasphingopyxis sp.; assembly: GCA_051251675.1. Taxonomy (GTDB): domain Bacteria; phylum Pseudomonadota; class Alphaproteobacteria; order Sphingomonadales; family Sphingomonadaceae; genus Parasphingopyxis. Next base: position 3,210 of record JBPOET010000056.1, read on the forward strand.
GCGACCCATGGCGCGCCGACGACCGACAATGCCCATCCCCATGCCACCGATCAGGTGGCGCTCGTCCACAACGGGATTATCGAGAATTTCAAGGAATTGCGCGACGAACTGCTTGAGCGCGGCCGGACGTTCGAAAGCGAGACCGATACGGAGGTTGTTGCACACCTGATTTCCGAACAGATCGAGACAGGCGTGGCCCCGCGCGATGCGGTGCGCAAAACGCTTGATCGGCTGCACGGCGCCTTTGCGCTGGCGATCATGTTCAAGAGCGATCCGGATCTGTTGATCGGCGCGCGTCTCGGTTCGCCGCTGGTCGTGGGTCATGGCGATGGCGAGAGCTTTTTCGGGTCCGATGCCTTAGCGCTGGCGCCGTTCACGCAGAAGATCAGCTATCTCGAAGAAGGCGATATGGTCGTCATCACACGCAATGCGACGATGATTTACGACGAGAATGACGAACTGGTTGCGCGGCCCGTTGCGCTGTCGGGCGCCTCGGCGGCAGCGAATGAGAAGGGCAATCACGCCCATTTCATGCAGAAAGAGATTTTCGAACAGCCCATCGTTGTCGCCCAGACATTGCAGAGCTATCTCCGGCCGCTGGAGGAACAGGTCGCGCTGCCCGATATGGAGTTCGACCTGGCCGGGTTCGACCGGATTTCGATCGTTGCCTGCGGCACATCCTCCTATGTCGCGATGATCGGCAAATATTGGATAGAGCAGTTCGCGCGCGTGCCGGTGGAGGTCGATGTCGCGTCGGAATTCCGCTACCGGGAGCCCGTGCTCACCCCCAACCAGCTGGCCCTGTTTATCTCGCAATCGGGGGAGACGGCGGACACGCTGGCGGCGCTCAAACATTGCAAAAAGGCGAGGATAAAGACCGCCGGCATCATCAATGTGCCGACCAGTTCCATGGCGCGTGAGGTCGATCTGCTGCTGTCTACCCATGCCGGGCCTGAAATCGGCGTTGCCTCGACCAAGGCGTTCACGTGCCAGCTTGCGGTGATGGCTGCATTTGCGACCAATCTCGCGCGCGCCAAGGGCAAGCTCGATGCCGATGCCGAGCGCGAAATCGTCCGCCACCTTTCCGAAGCGCCCGAGGCGATGAACGCCGCGCTCGACCATGACGAGGATATCGCCGGCATGGCCGGCACGATCGCCGAGGCGCGCGACGTGCTCTATCTGGGGCGCGGGATCGATTATCCGATGGCGCTCGAAGGTGCGCTGAAATTAAAGGAAATCAGCTATATCCATGCAGAAGGCTATGCGTCTGGCGAAATGAAGCATGGGCCGATCGCGCTGATCGACGATGCGGTGCCGCTGATCGTAATCGCCCCATCCGGTCCGCTTTTCGAAAAAACCGTATCCAATATGCAGGAAGCGCAGGCCCGCGGCGCCAAGGTTGTGCTGATATCGGATGCGGAAGGGATCGCCAAAGCGGGCGAGGGGACGATCGCGACCATCGAGATGCCCAAGGTCCATCCGCTGATCGCGCCACTTGTGTATGCGATTCCCGTGCAGCTGCTCGCCTATCATGTTGCGGTGGCGAAGGGCACGGATGTCGACCAGCCGCGCAATCTGGCGAAATCGGTGACGGTGGAATAGCATGGCCGCCGAACCCTTTATCGTCACGGTGCAAACGGCTGGCGGTCGCTACACGCAAAAGGTTGTCGCGGGCGGCCATGAATGGTTGATCGACGAACCGGAATCGTTGGGCGGAGACGACAAGGGGCCAACGCCTTACGATCTGTTGCTGGCTTCGCTGGGCGGCTGCACGGCCATCACCATGCAAATGTATGCGCAGCGCAAGGGCTGGCCGCTCACGGCCGTGCATATAGACCTGCAGCACAGCCGGGAGCATCGCGACGACTGCGCGACCTGCAACAACGCGGACAACAGGATCGATATCATCGATGGCGTGATCACCATGGAGGGCAATCTCGATGACGATCAGCGGGCGCGGCTGATGGAAATAGCCAAAAAATGCCCGGTCCACCGCACGTTGACCAACCGGCTCGACATCCACATCCTTTCCGGGGATTAAGCAGGGCGCAGATCGGGGGGAGATCAAGGTGAAACATGCCACGGCCGATATCGGATCATCCTGCCAGAGCACGGCCTGCGGCGAGGCGCTCGACAGCCGCCGGACCTGGGTTCGCGAGGCGGTAGCGCGGATCGGCGCCGATTATACCCGCTCGGCAGACACGCATCTTATCAAGATCGATCTCCCGGGATTTCCGGACATCGCGCTCTATCTGAAAGACGAATCGACCCACCCGACGGGCAGTCTGAAACACCGGCTGGCGCGCTCCCTGTTTCTCTACGGGCTGTGTAACGGCCATATCGGGCCCGACACGGTGATAGTGGAAAGCTCTTCCGGTTCGACCGCCGTCTCGGAAGCCTATTTCGCACGCCTGCTGGGGTTGCGCTTCATTGCCGTCGTTCCCCGGGGCACGGCGCGCCGCAAGCTTGACCAGATCACCCATTATGGCGGAGAAACGCGCGAGGTTCCGTCCGGCGAAATTTACGAAGCCGCCGCGCGCCTCGCGCAGGAACTGGGCGGCCATTATATGGACCAGTTCACCTTTGCCGAGCGCGCGACCGACTGGCGCGGCAACAACAATATTGCCGAGAGCCTGTTTTCCCAGATGGCGAAAGAGGCGCATCCGGTTCCCGAATGGGTGGTGATGAGCGCGGGGACCGGCGGCACGTCGGCAACCATTGGCCGCTATATCCGTTATCAGTCCGAATTGACCGGGCGCACCAGGCTGTGCGTGGCCGATCCCGAGAATTCCGTGTTCTATGAAAGCTATTGTGCAGGGGACCCGGGCATAACAGGCGATGGCCAATCCCGGATCGAAGGGATCGGCCGCCCGCGCGTCGAAGCCTCCTTCCAGCCTTCGGTGATCGACCGGATGATGAAAGTGCCGGACTCGGCTTCCATCGCGACCATCTACTGGCTGGAACGGGTGCTGGGCCGCAAATGCGGCGGATCGACCGGCACCAATGTTTTCGCGGCGCTGGCGCTGATGGCAGAGATGCGCGACGCAGGCCAGGCGGGCAGCCTGGTCACCATGATATGCGACAGCGGGGAGCGTTACCTGGAAACCTGTTACAATGCCGATTGGGTTGCCGAGCAGGGGCTGAATCCGGCGCGCTATGCCGAGATGTTGACCGGGTTGAGCGGAGTCTGACGATGGCGGGAGAATGCGTATGAACATGCTGATGGGGCTTGCGGCATTGTCCGGAGCGATGGCTGTCGGAGCGGGCGCATTCGGCGCGCATGGAGCCAATGGCGAAGCGGCGGAATGGCTGAAAACCGGCGGACAATATCAGCTCGTCCATGCCGTTGCCGCGCTTGTCGCCCTGCAGATGCAGGCGCGCGGCCCGGCCTGGCTGTTTGTGATCGGCGCAGCGGTCTTCGCCGGTACGCTTTATCTGATGGCGCTGGGCATGCCGCGCTGGCTGGGCGCGATCACGCCGATTGGCGGGGCCTTGCTGATCGGTGGCTGGCTATGGCTTGCCTGGTCAGCGGTGCGTATGGGGAATTGATGCAGCTGGGCGCATCGTTCGGCAAAGCCGTGCTTTCACCGTCACAACCAAGCTATGCTCGCAATTGTGTTTCGGCTTTCCTAAACGGGCCGAAATTGGCTGACGAATGGGATGGGATATAATGACTGCTGATGCAGCTCCAACGCCGGAACGGCTGACGCATCTGGAGCGTCTCGAGGCCGAGGCGATCCATATCATGCGCGAAGTGGTCGCCGAGGCCGAAAACCCCGTCATGATGTATTCGGTCGGCAAGGATTCCGCAGTCATGCTGCACCTGGCAAAAAAGGCCTTTTATCCGAGCCCGCCGCCATTTCCGCTCCTGCATGTCGACACGACTTGGAAATTCCAGGCGATGTATGCGCTGCGCGAAAAGGCGGCGAAGGATGCCGGGATGGAGTTGATCGTGCACCGCAATCCGGAGGCCGAGGAAAAGGGCATAAACCCCTTCGACCATGGTTCCCTGCACACCGATCTGTGGAAAACCGAAGGTCTGAAGCAGGCGCTGACGGCCCATGGCTTCGATGCGGCCTTTGGCGGGGCGCGGCGCGACGAGGAAAAGGCGCGGGCCAAGGAACGCGTTTTCTCCTTCCGCTCGGCCAATCACGGCTGGGATCCGAAGAACCAGCGACCGGAGCTCTGGTCGCTCTACAATGCGCGGAAGAACAAGGGCGAAAGCGTCCGTGTCTTCCCGCTGTCCAACTGGACCGAGCTCGATATCTGGCAATATATCCATCTCAACGATATCGAGATCGTCCCGCTCTATTTCTCGGCGCGGCGTCCCACGGTCGAGCGGGACGGGATGATCCTGATGGTCGATGACGATCGCTTCCGTTTCGAAGACGGGGAGGAGGCTGTCGAACGCTCGATCCGTTTCCGCACGCTGGGCTGTTACCCGCTGACCGGCGCGGTCGAGAGCGAGGCGACGACGCTGCCCGAGATTATTCAGGAAATGCTGCTCACCACCACTTCCGAGCGGGAAGGACGGGCGATCGATCACGATCAGGCCGCGTCGATGGAGAAGAAGAAGCGGGAGGGCTATTTCTGATGGCCGGTGGCGAAGTCATGTACGAAACCGAGGCGCTGATCGCCGAGGATATCGACGCCTATCTGGAGCAGCATCAGCACAAATCGCTGCTGCGCTTTATCACCTGCGGCTCGGTCGACGACGGAAAATCGACGCTGATCGGCCGGCTGCTCTACGATTCCAAGATGATCTTCGAGGATCAGCTCGCCTCGCTGGAAGCCGACAGCAAACAGGTCGGCACGCAGGGTCAGGATATCGATTTCGCGCTGCTGGTGGACGGGCTCGCCGCCGAACGCGAACAGGGTATCACGATCGATGTCGCCTATCGTTTTTTCGCGACGGAAAAACGCAAATTCATCGTTGCCGACACGCCCGGTCATGAGCAATATACGCGCAACATGGTGACCGGCGCGTCGACCGCCGATCTGGCCGTGATCCTGATTGACGCGCGCAAGGGCGTGCTTACCCAGACGCGCCGTCACAGCTATCTTTGTCACCTGCTCGGCATCCGCAATATCGTGCTGGCGGTGAACAAGATGGATCTGGTCGATTACGACAGCCAAGCGTTCGACGATATCGTCTCCGACTATCGCGATTTTGCCGCAGGAATCGGGATCGAGGATTTCCTCGCCGTGCCGGTGTCCGGCCTGAAGGGCGACAATATCATCGCGAAAAGCGGGGCAATGCCCTGGTATGACGGGCCCGCGCTGCTCGATCATCTCGAAACGGTGGGGC
>JBPOET010000057.1:0-8480 GCA_051251675.1 Parasphingopyxis sp.
ACGTGTTCCAGCTGCTGTCGAGCAGGTTCAGGAAATTGTCGATATCCGCGAACAGCTCGAACCGGTCGTCGGCAATACCGAACCAGCTGCCCGGTCCGGGAAGTTCCTGGCTGATCCGCATGTCCAGATCATAGGTCCAGTCTTCGCGGCAGGTATTGCGCCGGATTGTCGTGCCAATGGCTTCACGCGAACAATCGAAATTGTTGGCGAAATTGATGAGTTCCAGCACTTCCGACTGTACCGAGAGCGGCGAGATGTTCGGATCGTTCGGTCCGCTCGGGATATAGAGCAGGGCATTGTCGTTGCCCGAGGACCGATCGTTGAATACGCCGCCGCCATCGAAGGTCATGCTGTAGGGTCGACCCGAGCGGGCGCTGAAGAACATGCCCCATTGCGTGTCATACCCGTCGAGGAATTCTTCGGTAAAGTTCACCGCAAAGGTGAAGGCGTGCCGCGTCTCATAGTTCGACGTGGAGTTTGCCGGGTTCTGCCGGTCGAAAGCTGCCGATTCATCGAAGCTGGACGTTGCCGTCGAGCTGTTGTTGTTCCGGAAGTTGTTCGAATCCGTCCAGGCATAACCGAAATTGACAAACACGCTGCCATTTTCGGTGAAGACGCCGCGATCGAACATCTTGGACAGGCTGAACGAGAAGACATGGCTGTCATAGGAACGCCCGTTTGTCAGCTGGATTTCGTCGTCGCGTCCGGTCCGGCAGGCATTGGAGAAAGTCCCGGAATAGGTAGGAGGGGTCCCGCCGGTGCCGTTCAGAGTAAGCGCACAGCCAGCATTGGTCGGGTCGATGGCCACATAGATTGGCCGACCATCAGCCGTGAAGCCGTTCAGCCCCTGGGTCGGGTCGACAACCTGGGACAGGTCGACAAAGTTCAGCGGGTCCCGGAAATGGCTGTAAATATAATCGACCTGCATCTGCCAGTTGTCGAAAAAGCCCTGGCCGAAACCGATTTCCGAAGAGAAGCCGATATTGGCCCTAACAACGGTCGGTACTTCGAAATTGGGGTCCGTCGACTGGGTGTCGGCAAGGCCGGCGGCGGCCCGGTTCGACGCCGCTTGAACGGCGCAGGCCGGGAAGCCGGTGAAGGTTCCGCCTTGCACGACATTGATCGTTCCGTCCGGATTGCGGATGCCGGCGCACAGGGCATTGAATGTATCGCCGGTCGCGCTCGAGAAGCCGTTGTTCGAGAAGGCGTTGGAGAAATAGACGATGGGATCGCCGCCCGAGAAGATGCCGACACCGCCGGTCAGCTGGCTGTTGCGCAGGAAACCTTCATAATCCTCGAAATTATAGGTGAAGGCGACACGCGGCAGGAGGACGGGATCGAGCTGGCTGAAGCCGAAATTGTTGCCGAAGCCGTAACGCTGCTGGAAATTCGGGTTCACGCGCGGGGCGCTGCCGTCATACCATTCCAGGCGGATGCCGGCGAGAATGCTCAGCTGATCGGTGACCTGCCAGTCATCCTGTGCATAGACAGAATAGATGGTGCGGTCGAAGGTCGCGCTCGCCTCGTTGATATCGCCGCTCGGCGTCGCGTTGATCGTGCCGCCGCCGACAAGGCCCGCCGCAACATTGTCGGCCGTGTCGCCAAACACGCTCGAAAACGCGCCGTCGGCGACAATGCCGTTCCGGAAATCGTCGAGATTGCGGAAGAAGAGCGTGCCGGTCGCATTGATGGCGAACAGGTTGAACACATCGAGCTGATTGATCTCGGCGCCGAACTTGATGTCGTGATCGCCATTTTGCCAGTTGGCCGTGATGCGGGCTAGGTCGGTCCGGGTTTCCAGCGCGTTGGCCGACCGGAAAATGCCGGGGCCGGCACTGAGAATGCCGTTTTGCGTCGGGCCGACCACGCCTACCGAAAGGCGCGTGATCGGGTTGCCGTCCTGCGCTTCGCCGCCGCCGACGGGGCCCTGAACGTCCGTGAGATCGGAGCGCGACAGGCGAAGCTCGGTCGAGAAATCTTCGCTCCAGTTCGAATAGACGCGCAGCGAATAATAGTCGGAGACCGTGCCTTCGTCTTCGAAGCTGTTCAGGCCCGTCAGTTCCTGGTCGCCCGTATCGGATTCGACATTGGTTTCCTCGAGCCGCTGATAGGTGGCTTCGACCCGGTGGTCGTCATTCACATACCAGTCGAGCCGGCCGAAATAGCGGACGCTCGATTCAGGGAGCGAACGCGGATAGCCGCCGACATCGACGCCGTAGACGTTCTGCGCGATCTGCGCGAATTCGTCGAATTGCGCCTGGGTCGCGAAATTGGTTTCGTTCGGAAAACCGCCGCCCGTGGGGCCGGTATCGTTGGCGTCGCCAAGATCGGTTTCCTCATAGGCGCCGAAGAAGAAGAGGCGATCGGGAATGATCGGCCCGCCCAGCGTAACGCCCCAGCGCTTTTCTTCGAACGGGGCGGGGGTAAAGTCGTTGCCGTCGATTGTGTCCCCGCGAAGGTCTTCGTTGCGGAAGGTGTAGAAGGCCGAACCGTGGAACTGGTTGGAGCCGGACTGGGTTACGACGTTGACAGCACAGCCTGTAAAGCCGGAATATTCAACGTCGAACGGCGCAAACTCGATAGAGGTTTCGCGGATGGCGTCAAAGGGTAGCGGCAGTGCGTTGCGCGCCGCGAATGGTGTCCCGTTCAGACCGAAGACATCGGCCTGTACGATACCGTCGACCGTAAAGGTGTTGGAGCGGTCGTTGCCGCCGAGGCAGGAAATCCGGTCGACTTCATTCGCACGGTCGAGGCTGACGCGCGGATCGATACGGATCAGGTCGCGAACGTCGCGGGAAATCGAGGGAAAGCTCTCGAGCACTTCCTGGTTGAAGGAGTTGCCCGGGCCAACCGCGAGCTGGACGAGATTGGCGCGAGCGGCGGTGACAACGATTGTCGCTTCGCTGGCGCTGGCGGAAAGATCGAAAGACAATGACGTCGCGCCGGAAAGGTTGATGCGGACATTCTCGACTGTCTGCCCCTCGAAGCCCGGTGCCGTCGCCGTAATCGTGTAGGGCCCGCCTGTGACAAGGTTGCCGGCGCGGAAGGCGCCGTCGGAACTGGTTGTAATCCTGCTGGTGGCACCCGTGCGGGTGTCGGTTATGGCGACGGTCGCATTCGGGATGCCATTGCCCGAATCATCCTGCACCTGGCCCTGGATGCCCGATGTGATTTGTTGCGCTGCAGCAGGAGTCGCGATGACGCCAGCCATGGAAATCGAAGCCGTGCTCGCGGCCAGAAAGACTTTGAAAAATCGCATGATTGTCCCCGATGGGTTTGTTGATTGAGTCGGTGATCGACGCCTTGATCTGTTCCGGCTGCCGATCGTTCGAAACGCCCACTACATGTTTGGAATGTCACTAATGTTACATTTTCCGCGGTTTGCGGAGTCAGTTCATCCCCAGTGAAAGCCTTTTTCGGAACCTGTGCCATTCTTGAGACACTTGGTGCTTGGCGCGCTGCTGGTCGGCACGCTAAGGCGAGGGCATGGAAAACAAGAAAATCTGGAAAGCCGGGCTTATCGTGATCGGCGACGAAATTCTGTCGGGCAGGACGCAGGACAAGAATGTTGCTGCACTTGCGAAATGGCTCAACGTCCAGGGAATCCAGCTCGCCGAGGTGCGGATAGTGCCCGATATTGTCGAGCGCATTGCGGAAGCCGTGAATGAGGTACGCGCCACCACCGACTATCTTTTCACGACAGGCGGTATCGGGCCGACTCATGACGATATCACTGTAGACGCGGTGGCGGCGGCCATCGGGGTCGATGTGATCGTGCATCCCCGGGCACGGGCGATGCTCGAAGGTTATTATGCCGACAAAGGCGGCCTGACCGAGGCGCGGCTCCGCATGGCCCGGGTGCCGGATGGTGGCGAGCTTATCGAGAACAGTATGTCAGGCGCGCCGGGCATCCGGCATGGCAATATTTTCATCATGGCCGGAATCCCGACCATCGCCGCGCAGATGATGGATGCGCTTACCGGACAGCTCGAAGGTGGCGATCCGGTGATATCCGAAACAATCGGATGCTGGACCGCCGAAAGCGAAGTGGCCGACATACTGGGTGCCGTCGAGAAGGCGCATCCGGGATGCCAGATAGGCAGCTATCCCTTTTTCCGGGAAGGGAAGGTCGGGGCCAATTTTGTCGTGCGTTCGACCGATGCGGACCTGCTCGCAGCCTGCCTTGCCGGGCTGACGGCCGCTCTGGAAGGTCAGGGGCAGCAGGTTACGGCCGGCGGCATCTAAATCTCCCCGGCATGCGTTCCCGCCCGGCGCGTCAGCAGCAGCATCGCCAATGCGGTAGCGGCAAAGGCGGCGGCGATCGCGAAGGCTGCCCCCGGGAAATAGAAGGGCGCCTTCGGACCGGAAAAATAGGCTAGCGAAGGATTGAACAGCAAAGGCGCGGCGATCGCCGACAACGCGGTCAGGCTGCCGGCAAATCCCTGCAATTCTCCCTGCATATCGGCGGGAACGCGCTTACTCATCATCGCGCTTAATGTCGGTGCTCCCAGCGCAGCCAGTGCGGTTGCGGCCATGATAACGAAAATGGCCCAGCCATACGGGTTGAAGGCATAGAGAATATAGGCGGCCATGCTGAGGGCGATTCCGATTATCGCATTTTGTCGTTCGCCGCTGCGCTTGACCATCGGGCCAACGGCAAAGGCCTGAACCAGCGCCATCAGCATGCCGGTCCAGGCTAGCGACAATCCAATCATTCCGGGCGACCAGCCGAAACGAATCTGCGTGAAATAAGCCCAGGTTGACGGGTAGATGTTCTGCGCCGTCATCCAAAGGAGGTAGACCAGTGCCAGGGGCAGTACGCCTGGCATGGCGCGGAGTTTGAGCAGGGCGCCAAGCGGATTGGCGCGTGCGATCCTGAAGGGTCGTCGATTCTCTTGAGCCAAAGTCTCCGGAAAGGCGAAAAAGCCGTATAGCAGGTTCGCCGCGCCGAGCCCCGAGGCCACGAAGAAAGGCAGCCTCGTCCCGAACTCGCCGATGACACCGCCAATTGCAGGGCCGACGATAAATCCCGTTCCAAATGCGGCGCCGATCAAACCGAAGCCGCGGGCGCGGTCTTTCTCGTCATAAATGTCTGCCATCGCGGCATAGGCGGTGGAGAAGGCCGCACCGAAAGTACCGGCGATGGCCCGGCCTAGGAAAAGCCATGCCAAGGTCGGGGCAAAGCCCATCACGGCATAGTCGATGCTGAATCCGGCAAGCGAAACCAGCAAGACTGGGCGTCTGCCGAACCGGTCGCTGAGATTGCCGATAAACGGGCCGCAGACGAACTGGAACAGCGCATAGGTGAGGATAAGCCATCCGCCGATCCGCGTGGCCTCAGGGAGCGTGATATCTCCAAGCTCGACGACGAGCTGCGGTAGCACCGGCATGATGATACCAAAGCCGACAGCATAGATGAAAATCGTGCCAAGCACGAAACGGGTTGCGGGTTTGGCTTTCGCGGCGTCCATCGCGATCCACTAGTCAGCTGTTGCGGGCATGTCGCGGAAAAACATCTTTGCCCCACTCAATGAGCCAATTGCGGGCGCATCGATTGGCGCTTCCGCGTCCAGCTGGAGCGGGTGAAGGGAATCGAACCACCGAGCCTGGGCCTTGGCCAAGGCGTCCGAAACGATCGAGGGTTTGAGGGCTGACGCCCGTGGAGCGGGTGAAGGGAATCGAACCCTCGTCGTCAGCTTGGGAAGCTGCTGCTCTACCATTGAGCTACACCCGCAAGTCATTGAAACAACTTGATATTATAATTCCGCATCGGCCCTTTCGTTGGAATTCGTTCCAACGCTACTGTTGGAACGATTTAGCGGTTTTACCACATTGAGCAACTCTAAAGCTTAGAAGTCTGCCATTTTCAGTTGCCGACGTCGTCAGCTTGCAAAGCTTAATCGTCGGCCAAATTTGCATAGCAGCAATCGATCCAGCTAACTAACCGGATGGCAGATCGCGACAGTTCTTCAGACGTTACGGATCAATTGGACATTGAGAGCTATAAGCTATTGATGGCACACTCTTTGACGCTCGACCGATGGAGCGTGGCGACGTTGTTTGCCTTACATACGGCCGGGCTAGTTTGGCTCAGTCAGACCGGTTTGGCCGAAGTGCATAGTAGCGCAGTTAAGGGTTTCGGGACTGGCCTTGTCGTCAGCTTAGCGGCAGGGGTTCTCCATGCGAACGTAACGCGATCCGTAGCTGTTCGGATCGGTCGTCAACTGGCGGATAAATCCGGAGGGCGGAAGCTGACCAAGGGCGAATTCGACGGGTTCATGAAAATGGGACGACGTTCTTCGCGGATTTATTCAACGCTTGTTCTGATTTCGTTGAGCTTGTTCCTTCTCGCTGGCGTGATCGTGCTGTCCTCGTAAATTGGGTCATCAATCATTCCAACGTTCCGGCAATGTTCTGCGCGGATTGGAATGATTTCGCGAGCTAAGCTGTTGATAAATATAGAAACGCTTTGCTTGGGAAGCTGCTGCTCTACCATTGAGCTACACCCGCATCGGGGCGGCGATCTTTCGCAAAAGCGGGCCTGCTTGTCTATGGGGCTTCACCAAGCTTTGCGGGTTGGACAGCCGCTGCTAGACTGGCGGAAGGAAAAGGGGAGGGCAATTATGGCAGACGAACAGGGGCGGACACCGCATCCGGTCATCAAATGGATTTCGCGCATTGGCGTGGCGCTGGGAATCGGCGCGCCTGTTGTCGCCGTTGCGATGGCGCTGGGGACCGGCGCCGGGATGATTGACTGGCAGACGAGCCTCGGTTCGCTGCGCAATCTGACCTATGCCGCTATGGCGGGCGGCGGGCTTTCGCTTCTGGCGGTGGTCGCTTTGCTGGTAGGGCGGCATGGAAAGCGTTTGCTCTGGCCGCTGGTGGCGATTGTACTGGCGGGCGCTTTTGTCGGTTACACGTCATACAGTTTCGGCAAGGCTGCAACGGTGCCGCCGATCCACGATATCACGACCGATCTTTCCAATCCGCCGGAGTTCGCCACGCTAGCCCTGCGGGCCGACAATCGCGAGGTCGTGCCCGATGGCGGCCGCGCGGACCTTGCAGCTCTCGACAATGCGGCGCGCTGGCGGCGGTGGCATGAAGAAGCCTATGCCGATATTCAGCCGATTCTCGTGCCGGTTTCGGTCCCCGACGCCGTGGCAGCGGCAGAACAACTGGTGGAAGATCGCGGATGGGAACTGGCGGTCGCCGATCCGGCATCCGGCCGCGTCGAAGCGACGGACACCGTTTCCATCTATCGCTTCAAGGACGATGTCGTGCTGCGGATTACGCCCAATCCCGATGGCGAGGGCAGCGTGGTCAATATGCGGTCCGTGAGCCGTGTCGGGGTGAGCGACCTGGGCGTGAATGGAGATCGGATCCGCGCGTTTCTCACCGACCTGGCGGCGGCAACCGGCGAATGATGGGAGCGCGCGTCAGGCGGCGCTGAGCTCGTCGAGAAACGCGGTCGTTGCGCTTCGCAGCGCATCCGCCTGCTCGGCCAGGCTTTCGGCTGTCTTGCTGACATCGGCGCTTAGCGCCCCGCTATTCTGGGCGGCGCCGGCTACGCGCTGGATATTGCGCTGGACATCGTCAGTATCGCGCGCGGCCTGAATGCTGTTGTCGCCGATATTGCGCGTGGCCTCACGCTGCTGGATGACGGCGGATGCAATCGAATGGGACACTTCGGTTATACCGCCGATCTCCTGGGTCGCCTTGGCCATCGCATTGACGGCCTGTTTGACGGCGTCGTCGATTTCGCTGAGCTGGCGGCCCACCTTGTCGGTGGCCTCGGTCGTCTGCTGGGCCAGCGATTTAACCTCCTGCGCGACGACGCTGAAGCCGCGGCCGGCCTCGCCGGCGCGCGCCGCCTCTATCGTGGCGTTGAGCGCGAGGAGATTGGTCTGACCCGCGATTTCAGAAATCAGGGTCACGATCTTCCCGATTCCCTCGGTCCGTTCGGTCAGTATCTTCATCGCCGTATCGCTCTCGCTCGCCGCTTCTGACGCCGCCATGTTGAGAGTCAGGGCATTGCCGATCTGGTCCGAAATTTCGCTGACCGAGGAATCGAGCTGCTGCACGGCGCTGGCGACGAGCTGGACTGCGTTGTTCGCGCCCGAAGCATGTTCCGAAACCATGGACGCATCGGCGCTCGTTTCGCCGGATATCCTTGCCAGTTCGGTGGATGAGAGGTCCAGTTTTGCGATAGCCTCGCCAAGGCCGCTCGCCACTTTGACAACGGACTGTTTGAAACGTTCGCCGAGTTCCAGCAGCTCCTTGTGGCGTTGTTTAGCCATTTCTTCCCGCTCCGCGAGGCGGGACTGGGCATCCTCAATCTCACGCTTGTCCTCGATTTTCGCCCGCTCCTGTTCGGCCACCAGCAAGGCTCTGCGTTCTGCCTCCGATTCGGTCAGTTTTTCCATCGCCATGCTGTTTGCGACCAGCTGGCTGGACTGGTCGACCACCGTGCGGCTGAGTAC
>JBPOET010000058.1:0-8340 GCA_051251675.1 Parasphingopyxis sp.
GGAACAGATCGTTGGCCGATTCGCCCTCCGTCTTGGCGAACGCTTCCTCGGACCGCGCCAGCTTTTCGTCCAGGGCCCCGCGGTCAGGTGGCAGGTTGGTGAAGCCGCCGCCTGTCAGTTTGGCCATTTCGTAAAGCTGATCGACATCGTCGCGGCGTGCCGCGCGAACCAAAAAATTCATAATCTACCCCTCTCGGCAAGCCTGAGCAGCACCAGCGCGGAAAGTTGCGCCCGTTCCGCCAGGCTATCGACCAGCAAAAATTCGTCAGGCGAATGGATCGCGCCGCCGCGTACGCCCATCGTATCGACGACGGGGACGCCGCAGGCCGCGATATTGTTGCCGTCGCACACACCGCCCGTGGATTTCCACGCGATATCGAGGCCGAGATCCGCACCGCATTCCCTGACCAGCCCGAACAGTTTTTCGGCCTCCGCGTCGATGGGCTTTGGGGGCCTGCCGAACCCGCCATGAACGTGAATACCCACCTCACGGCGCTCCTCGATATCGGCAATCGCTTCGGCCAGCAGCGTTTCGGCGCGTTGCTGGTCCTCCAGCGTTTCGGGCCGCATGTTGAGACGCAGCACGGCATGATCTGGCACCACATTGTTCGCCCCGCCGCCTTCGATCTTCGCCGGGTTCACCTTGAGACCAGGGCCTATCGCGGCTTCCAGCGCAAGGGCCAGTTCGGCGGCGGCAAGCAGGGCGCTGCGACCTTCCTCCGGATTGCGGCCGGCATGGGCGCTTTTCCCGGTCACGATGATCGACCAGTTGCCGCTGCCGCCGCGCGCACCCGCCAAAGTGCCGTCGGGCAGGGCAGGCTCGTAAGTCAGCGCGGCGAGCTTGCCTTTCGCCGCCCGGGCCAGCAGCGCCGCCGATCCCGGCGAGCCGATTTCCTCGTCGGAATTGATAACCACCTCATAGCCGATGCGCGGAGCGAGCGCGGATGTTTCCAGCGCCTTGAGGGCGGCGAGCATCAGCGCGATACAGCCCTTCATGTCGGTAACGCCGGGGCCGTTGAGCGTGTTGTCGTCGAGCCAGGTGAGGGTCTGGAACGGATGGGTTTTGCTGAACACCGTGTCCATATGGCCGGTGAGCAAGACCTGTGTCGGCGCATCGGGGCGCACCGCAAGATGCAAATTCTGTCCGGTGCGGCGTTCGACGATCGCGCCGTCGGGTTCGACGATCTCGCCCGGCACCGGGTCTTCGAGGGTAAGCGTTCCCGGGAGATCGGAAAATGCGTCGGCCAGTTCCCCCGCCACCTGCTTCAGGCCCGCAAGATTGCCGGATCCGCTGTTGATCAGCGCCCAGCGTTCCGTTTGCTCCAGCATCGGCTCTGCTGCTGCCAGATCAAGTACAGCGCGTTCGTCATCTGTCATCTGTGTCATTGTGAATGCCTTAGCCGCAGTTGCGCCTTGCGTCACCGCCTTGCATCCCCAATTGTCTCGCGGCATAGGGCGCTCTTCTCCTCCCCTTTAGAAATGGTGAAAGGCGCGCGTGCGCCGAGCGAAGAAGGAGACTCCATGTCTGATTATGTCGATCGTGCCGATTTGCGCGTTGCTGCGGGCCTTGCAGAATTTGTGGAGGCGGAGGCGCTCAGCGGCCTTTCCCTCTCGCCGCAGGACTTCTGGCAGGGCATGGCCGCCATCTATCGCGACTTCGCACCGGAAAACCGCGCATTGCTCGAAGAACGCGAACGCCTTCAGTCGGCGATCGATGCCTGGCACGCGGCGCGCAGGGGGCAGCCGATCGATCAGGCCGAATATCAGGCCTTCCTCACCGACATCGGCTATCTCGTGCCCGAGCCGGAGAGCTTTTCCATCGGTACCGAAAATGTCGACGACGAAGTGGCCCGTATCGCCGGGCCGCAGCTTGTCGTTCCGGTGCTCAACGACCGTTTCCTGCTCAACGCCGCCAATGCGCGCTGGGGCAGCCTGTATGATGCGCTCTACGGAACGGATGTGCTTCCGGGCAGCGCGAAGCCGGGCGGTTATGACGCGGAGCGCGGCGCGCAGGTTATCGCCGCTGCGCGCAATATTCTCGACGAGTTCCTGCCGCTGGCCGAGGGAAGCTGGGCGGATTTCGCGGGCGGAACCCCGGCGCTTGCCGATCCAGGCCAACTTGTCGGGATGAATGGCGAATCCATGCTGTTCCGGCATAACGGCCTGCACCTCGAAGTGGTGGTCGATCGCGACCACCCCATCGGCCGCACGGACAAGGCCGGCATTGCCGATGTGATTCTCGAGGCGGCGCTCACCACCATCGTCGATCTGGAAGATTCGGTCGCGGCCGTCGATGCCGAAGACAAGATTCTCGCCTACCGCCACTGGCTCGGCCTGATGCGCGGCGATCTGGAAGCTTCCTTTGCCAAGGGTGGAAAGACGGTCAGCCGGGCGCTCAACCCGGATCGCAGCTATGCGGGCGTCGATGGCGAGGATCTAACCCTCCCCGGGCGCAGCTTGCTGTTCGTGCGCAATGTCGGCCATCTGATGACCAATCCCTCGGTGTTGCTCGCCGACGGCAGCGAGGCTCCGGAAGGCATTCTCGACGCCATCATGACCAGCATGATCGCGATGTACGATCTCAAGGGCCTCGGCCAATACAGCAATAGCCGGGCCGGCTCCGTCTATATCGTCAAACCCAAAATGCACGGGCCGGACGAGGCGGCCTTCACCAACCGGTTGTTCGATGCGGTGGAGGATATGCTGGGGCTGGACCGCCATACGCTCAAAGTCGGCGTGATGGACGAGGAGCGCCGGACATCGGCCAATCTTGCCGCCTGCATCCATGCCGTGAAAGACCGGATCGTGTTTATCAATACCGGTTTTCTCGACCGGACCGGCGACGAGATTCACAGTTCGATGCAGGCCGGCGCGATGATGCGTAAGGCGGCGATGAAGGAAGTCGACTGGATCACCGCCTATGAGGCGCGCAATGTGCAGATCGGACTGGCCGCCGGCTTTTCCGGCAGGGCGCAGATCGGCAAGGGCATGTGGCCCGCGCCGGACCTTATGGCCGACATGATGGAGGCGAAGATAGGCCATCCGATGAGCGGCGCGAACACAGCCTGGGTGCCCAGTCCGACCGGTGCGACGCTGCATGCGCTGCACTATCACCGGGTCGATGTGTTCGACCGGCAAAAGGCGCTGATGGAGGAACCCATTCCGGCGCTGGAAAAACTGCTCACCATCCCGCTGGCGGGCGGCGCGAACTGGTCGCCGGACGAAATCCGGGAAGAGCTAGACAACAATGCGCAGGGCATATTGGGCTATGTCGTGCGCTGGATCGACCAGGGTGTCGGCTGCTCCAAGGTGCCGGACATTCACGATATCGGTCTGATGGAAGACCGTGCGACCCTGCGGATCAGTTCCCAGCATATGGCGAACTGGCTCCTGCACGGCGTGTGTAGCGCGGACGAGGTCGACGCGGCGCTGCAGCGCATGGCGGCCAAGGTCGATGAACAGAATGCCGGTGACCCGCTATATACGCCGATGGCGGGCAATCCCGACAGCATCGCCTTTCAGGCGGCCCGGGCGCTGATCTTCGAAGGCGTGACGCAGCCGAGCGGCTATACCGAACCGCTGCTTCACGAGTATCGCCGCAAGGTGAAGGGCAGCTAGCAAACACCCGAATGCGATATTCCGGACTTGGTCCGGAATGACGTTATTCGGTTTGAGTCAGTGCTAGAGTTTCAAATGACTGCCGAATTCAAGCAGCAGCTCTTCATAAAGCCGCTTTTTGAACGGGACGATAAGGTCGGGGAGTGTCGCTGGCTGTGCCCATTTCCAGGCGCGAAATTCCTGATGCTGGGTCGCGATGTTCACGTCACTGTCGCTGCCATCGAAGCGCATCAGGAACCAGCTTTGCCGCTGGCCCCGATATCTGCCCTTCCAGATTTTTCCGACCAGTTCATCCGGAAGGTCGTAAACCAGTTCGCGTGAGGCTTTGGCGACAAGGCTTGCCTTGCTACTGGCTATGCCGGTTTCTTCTTCAAGCTCCCGAAATGCAGCAGTTTCCGCGTCCTCGCCCTTGTCGATCCCGCCCTGAGGCATCTGCCAGGCCTCGCTGCTGGAATCCATGCGCTGGCCAACGAACACGCGTCTTTCGGAATTAAGCAGCATCACACCGGCACATGGCCGGTATGGCAAATCGGTGGCTTTACTCATTCGGCGGCGGCGGCCTGTTCGGGAACCGCATCACTTTCGATTTCCGCGAGAACCATGTTCAGCGCGGCGAGGCAGGCGACGACATCGTCATGCGCGGAGGGAATGATCTTTCTGAGGTTCGCGAAGCCGTGAATATTTCCGCTGGCTTCGCGATAGACGGTGTGCACACCCGACGCGATCAGCTTGCTGGCATAAGCGCGGCCCTGGTCGCGCAAGGGGTCTAGCCCGGCGGTGATCAGAACGGTCGGCGGCAGTCCTTCCGTGTCCTTGAGTACGGGATTGAGCCGCCAGTCGGTTTCGTCTCCGGCATAATGGTTGCTGAACCATTCCATCGTCTTTGCCTCGAGCAGGAAACCTTCGCCGAAATCGTTCATCGATCCGCCATCGGCGCTCATATCGGTGGCCGGATAGATCAGCCATTGGGCGATGACGGGTACATCCGCCGGATCGTCGCGCAGGGCGATCGAGGTGACTGCGGCAAGATTGCCTCCGGCACTGTCGCCGGCCGGGATGATGCCTGTCACGTCGAGGCCCAGTTCCTGCGGGCTCGATGCAATCCAGCGCGCGGCGGCGATGCAATCTTCGGGTGCAGCCGGGAAAGGATATTCGGGCGCGAGGCGATAATCGACCGAGACGACCGGCAGGTCGAGTGTGCGGGCGGTTTCGGCACACAGCCCGTCATGGGTTTCGATATTGCCGATCACGAAACCGCCGCCGTGGAAGAAGACAACGACCGGGCTGGGCCCGCGATTGTCGCGCGGGTCGTAGAGACGGGCCGAAATGTCGCCGGCCGGACCGGGAATGGAGAAGTCCCGTTTGATAGCCAGTTCGCCGGCCGGACGCTCGGCCATGGTGAATATCATATCCATCATCGCGCGCGCGGTCGCGGGGTCCGTTTCATGGGTTTTCGGGCCTTCCTGCGCTGCCAGCAGGTCGAGCATCATCTGAACATCGGGGCGAACATAAGGCATCGGGTGTGTCTCCGGTTTTGATCTTATTTTTCGCCAGTTATAGGCGCAAAAGTGCGCGCGGCAAGGCGGGGTGTAAGCAGAAATTGCCCGGCCGCCCGTATGAGAAGGAAGATGGTGAAACTCAGCCACAGCCCGTGATTGCCCAGCGATACCGTCAACCACAGCATGGCACCATAGGCGACAAAGGCTGCGGCCATGGTGACCAGCATCGCCCGTGTCCAGGTCGCGCCGACGAACACGCCGTCCATCACGAAGGAAGCAACGCCGGCGAGCGGCAGGGCGAGCAACCAGATGTCATATCGCCGGACCGTGGCAACGACCTCGGGGTCGGTGGAGAAGCTGCCGACAATGGGCCCCGATGCCAGGGCGAATATAGCTGTCAGGACAAGCGCAGTGCCGATTCCGCGCAGCAAAATGCCTCTGACCGTCTTGTCGAAACCGCTGCGATCCTGTGCCCCGATGGTCTCGCCACACAGGACCTGGGCGGCATTCTCGAAACCGTCGAGCAGCAATGCTGTCAGCATGAACATCTGGAAGAGGATGGCATTCGCGGCGAGGATCACCGACCCCTGAACGGCACCCTGCCGTGTGACAAGCAGGATTGCAAAGGTCAGCAACAAGGTGCGGAGGAACAAGTCCCTGTTGACGCGGAAAAGCGATCCCATCGGCCCGGTTTGCCACAGGCCCCGGTGCCGGGCGGCGGCGAACAGTGCGTCCGGCTTTGCGCTTGGCAGCAAGGCAAGGAGCAGCAGGGCAAGCTTGCCGGTTTCCGAGATCAGTGTCGCAAAGGCGATGCCGACAATACCCCAGCCCCAACCAAGCACGAAAAGCACGCCAAGTCCGACATGAAGAAGGTTGATGGCAACCTCTATGGCAAGCACGGCCCGAACGCGCCGCAAGCCGATCAGCCAGCCGACCAGTGCTGCATTGAGGAGCCATGCGGGAGCCGCCCAGAAGCGGATGTCGATATAACGGGCAGCATCGTCGCGAACCCCGCCCGAAGCTTCGAGCAGGTCCAGGCCGATGGGCACAGTGAGCCATTTTGTGGCAAGCAACAGCAATCCTATGACCAGCGCGATGGCCGATGCGCGCAACAGCGCAGCCATTTTCTCGATCTCGTTGCGCTGGCCGACAGCCTGAGCCGTAAGCCCCGTCGTCGCTGTTTTCAGAAAGTTGAAGACGACAAGCAGGCTCATCAGCAGCCGCGCGCCGATTTCGACGGCCCCCTGGGCGGCGGCGTCGCCCAGCTGGCCGATAATCCAGATATCCGCAATTCCCATAAGAGCGGTCGCCACATTGGTGGCCATGGCCGGGATGGCGATGGTCCAGATGGCGCGCGGGTCGTGCGAGGGGAGGGCATGGCTCATTTCAGCCGGTGATAGGCGTTCGCGCGAGTTCCGCCTATATGCATTCGCGATGCTCCATTTCGTGCACCATCCCGGTTATGTCGCAGCGCCGCCCAGGGGCAGCGCCTTTCGCTTCAACAAATATGGGCTGGTGCACGAAGCGCTGGTGCACAGCGGCCGGGCGATGAGGGTCCATACACCCCGCGCAATGCCGCGTAGATGGATCGAAGCGGTCCATGATGCGGACTATGTCGATGAAGTCATGGCGGCCGCGGTACCGAAGGCGAAGGAAAGGCGGATCGGCTTTTCCGTGACGACGGATATCCGGGAGCGATCCCTGCTCGCCCAAGGGGGAACATGGCTGGCCGCCCTGCTTGCGCTCGATCACGGCTATGCCGCGAACGGGGCGGGCGGCAGCCATCATGCGCTGCCCGATACCGGTGCTGGATATTGTGTCCTCAACGATCTTGCTGTCGCCGCCAACCGGTTGATTGCCGAGTGCCGCGCGAGTCGGGTTCTGGTGCTCGATTGCGACGTCCATCAAGGCGATGGAACGGCTGTATTGCTGGCGGACAGGGCGGATGTCTTCACCCTTTCTTTCCATGCCGAGAAAAACTTTCCGGTTCGCAAGGCCCGGTCGTCGCTGGATGTCGGCATGGCGGATGGACTGGACGACGCGAACTATGAGGAAATCCTGCGGCGGACGCTGCCGCCGATCCTCGACGATTTCAGGCCGGAAATCATATTGTATCAGGCGGGCGTCGATCCGCACCATAATGACCGGCTTGGGAGGCTGGGCCTGACCGATGCCGGGCTCGACGCGCGCGACCGGTTTGTCATGCGCGAGGCGCGCCGCCGCGGCATCGCCCTCGCCAGCGTGTTGGGCGGCGGCTATGGTGACGATCATGGGGAAGTCGCTGCGCGCCATGTTCGCAGTATCCTTGCCCTGGCCGACGAAGCGACGAAGCAGGGCTAGCGCACCTGTCATATTTTCTGTTTTGTTCCGGCGGTGAGCTGTGCATAGGAGGGGCAAACAGGAACAATGCGAGTGAAGTGATGGCCAGCGCGGCAGAAACGAAGAAACACAAGGCACCCGAAGATGCAGCTTCAGTGGTTGTCCGCTTTGCAGGCGACAGCGGAGACGGGATGCAGTTAACCGGCGGGCAGTTTACCCTGTCCACGGCCCTGGCGGGCAACGATCTTGCGACATTCCCGGATTTCCCGGCCGAAATCCGCGCGCCGCAGGGCACGCTATTTGGCGTCTCCGCATTCCAGATCCACTTTGGCAGCCATGCCATTCGGACGGCGGGCGATGCGCCCGATGTGCTGGTGGCCATGAACCCGGCAGCGCTGAAAACCAATGTCGATGATTTGCGTGAAGGCGGCCTCATTATTGCCGATAGCGGCGCCTTTTCCGCTCGCAACCTTTCCAAGGCGGGCTACGAAGAAAATCCACTGGAAGACGGATCGCTGGCGAAATGGCAATTGCTGTCGCTCGACATGTCCGAAATGACCCTGGAATCGGTCAAGCCGTTCGGCTTGGGTAACAAGGAAGCGCTGCGATCCAAGAATATGTGGACGCTGGGTCTTGCGCTCTGGATGTTCGACCGGGATCGCCAACCCATTGTTGACTGGCTCAACGCCAAATTCGCTAAGAAGCCCGAAATTGCCGAAGCCAATATCGCAGCGCTCAATGCCGGCCATGCTTATGGCGAAACGGCCGAACTTGGCTATGCATTCCAGCCGCGCCATGTCGACGCCGCTCCGGCCTAACCGGGATTGTACCGCACGGTTACCGGTGACGAGGGTATTTCATTGGGTCTGTTTGCCGGGGCCTAGCTGGCGGGCCTGCCGATGTT
>JBPOET010000059.1:0-8328 GCA_051251675.1 Parasphingopyxis sp.
CGGACGGATCAGCAAGAACCAGAAGATCACGAAGATAAGGATCAGAGGCACAAGCTGGACAATGAAGGAGCCGGCGCCTCCGGATGGAGCGGCAGCGGCGAGAATAGGAGTGGCGGACATGGATGGAACCTGTAAGCTGGTTGGCGGGGCCTCTACAACAAATGCCCCTGTTCAGAGGCGCGCCTCTATCACCTAAGGTGCGTTTCGCGCAACTTCCATGCGCAGGCTGCACATTTATTTGCACACCGGCCCGGGTCGGTTGGCAGGAACGGACGGAAAGCAAGGAGAGGAAATGCCATGATCATCGTCGAAGGCTGGGTTCGGATGGAAGCCGGCGAGTTGGACCGGCTCCATGATGCTGCAGTCACCATGTTGGAGGAAACGCGCAAGGAAAACGGCTGCATCAGCTACGCCTTCGCCCGGGCGATCGAAGACCCGGATGTCATGCGGATCGCGGAAGTTTGGGAAAGTCAGGAGGCACTTAGCGCGCATATGCAGACCCCGCATATGGCGGCATTCAATCAAGCGCTGGGCGGAGCAAAAATTCTCGGCGTAAGTGTCAAGAGTTATCCAGCGGAGTCCTGTCAGACGCTGATGGGCGAATAGCGCGCGCAGACGGTTGCAACCGTCGCCGGACAGCGGTAAACGCGCCCCCTTGGTCGGGGCGTAGCGCAGCCTGGTAGCGCATCATACTGGGGGTGTGGAGGTCGCTGGTTCGAATCCAGTCGCCCCGACCAGTCACTTCCATCGAAATTTGAGCGATCGAGGCGCAAGCTGTGCGGCGCGACTACCCCAGCGCGGCGGTGGAATTTTTCTGTCCTACAGCTCACCATATAGGTTATTTATATACGCATTTACTCACCAAGGAGATGCGTATGTCTGTGTTTACCGCCCTACTCGGCCCGCTTTCGACCGTAATCGATCGCGTATTGCCCGATCGCGAGGCGCGGGATCGCGCCAAGCTCGAACTGCTGAAACTGGAAGGCACACAGGCCGCCGAAGATATCCGCGCCCAATTGTCGGCGATTATCGCAGAGGCCCAATCGCCCGATCCCTGGACCAGTCGGGCCCGACCGAGCTTTCTCTACGTCATGTACGTCATGCTGCTCTGGGCGCTGCCCATGGGGCTGTTGGCGGCCTTTCGTCCCGACGCAGCCCAAGACATCGCAGCCGGAATGAACGCCTATCTCCAGGGTATACCCGAACCGCTCTATGCGCTCTTCGGAACCGGCTATCTGGGCTACACGGCTGCGCGCCAATGGGGAAAGATCAAGGGCGTGGAATGAGGTTCCGTACTTCCCGAAGAAGTACGGCGCAGCCTGGCGCGACAGCGGAAAAGCACTTTTGGGTGTAACCGTCCTCATTATCCGGACGAACCAGCTTAGCGTCGATACCCAAGGGAGAGAATAATGCCTGACACGACCGAAAAGCGAAGCCTGGCCTCGATGCTGGCGGTTGCCGGCGGCCTCGCGCTTGCCGCGCCGGCACTGCAAGCCTGCTCGTGTGCAGCCGGTTGCTGCGCAGCCATTGCCGAAGTCGGTTCTGGCTGCTGTGCCGCCGCCGGCGACACGCATAACGGCGGCTGTTGCGCAGCAGCGGCGGAGGGCTGCTGCGCTGCAACGGCAGAAGCGACGGCTGAAGGTTGTTGCGCCGCACACTGACGAGCGATCCTGAAACGACGCTATTTGCCCTGACCGAGCAGATGGCGGCGCAGGGCGTCCCGCTCGTTCCCCGGATAGTCCCGCCGGATGCCGATTTTCGGCAATGGACACACTATCCCGAAAAGGACGCGATCAGTCCGACGACCGGCGCGCGCTGGTTCTACCATGCCCATCCGCCAGAGCAGCGAGAACCCGGCGAGCATGGCCATTTCCACATGTTTCTTCCGCTAGAATCTTTTGCGGGCGTCGCACCGCGCGCCACAGCCGAACCGAAAAACAAGAGCGGCGAAAGCCCGGCCAGGGTCGTCCACTTCATCGCCTTGTCCTGCAACATCGAGGGCATACCCACACACTGGTTCACCACAAATCGCTGGGTCACCAACGAATATTTCATGACGGCGGATGCGATAATCGAGCGGCTTGCCCTGTTCGATGTGCGCGACGCCGATGCCGACCCGCTGGTCAATGGCTGGCTGACGGCTGCCGTGGCCGTTTTCCGGCGGCAGATCGGGAAGTTGCTCGACCAGCGTGACGCGGTACTCGCCGACAGGTCTCTTGACGACCGGAATTTGGAAATTCTCTCAACCAGCGCTTTCGAAATCTGACCGGTGCAAAGGTCAGGCCGCCTTGCGGAACCCGTCCATCGTTTCGCGCAATTTGGCCGAGAGCGTGCCGCGCTTATAGGGTTTGGGCAATATCGGGAATTCGCTGCCCTCTCCCCGGGCCGCCGCTTCGCTGTATCCGGTCGCAAGCAGAATCGGCAACGCCGGTTTCTGGCAACGGACCTTGGCCGCCAGGTCCAGTCCGCTCAGTCCCGGCATAACAATGTCGGAAAAAATGATGTCGAAACCGTTCGGCTCGTTATCAAGGGCAATCAGCGCTTCTTCACCGCATTGCGCATGAACCACTTCGCAGCCCATATCTTCAAGCAGTGATTGCGCAAAAACGGCAACCGTGCGGCTGTCTTCGACCAGTAGCACCCGCGTCCCCCGCGGCACCTCGAGGTCTGCGCTCTTATCCTCGCGGCCGGTGCTGCTTGCGAGCTCGGCCTCGGCACGCGGAAGATGCAGGCTCAGCGTCGTTCCCCGGCCCACTTCGCTCCTGATTTCCAATCGCCCGCCCGATTGCGCTGCAAAGCCATAGGCTTGCGACAGCCCCAGACCGGTGCCCTCGCCGGGGCCCTTTGTCGTGAAGAAGGGCTCGAACACATGGTCCAGTATTTCGGGTGCGATCCCGGCCCCGGTATCTGAAATCGACAGACAGACTTCCTCGCAATCAGGGCCACTGACATTTTGCGTAGCCAAAGTCAGCGTACCGGCCCCTTCCATTGCGAAGCGCGCGTTGATTGCGGCGTTGAGGATGAGATTTTCCAGCTGTGTCGGATCAGCACGCACAGGCCAGAGATCCGCCCCTGGCATTTTGAGGATACTGACCCCGCCGCCAAGGGTTCGTTTCAGCAATTCGGTCATATCGAGTATCACGGCGTTCAGATCGATCCGCTTGGGCTGGAGCGGCTGGCGCCGGGCAAAAGATAAGAGCTGGCCCGTAAGCTCGGATGCGCGATCCGCCGTTTCGACGATGGCGTTTATGTGGCGAGCCTTGGCTTCATCGGAAAGCGCCTGATTCTTCAGAAGCTCGGCCGATCCCCGGACCACAGTAAGCAGGTTGTTGAAGTCGTGTGCTATCCCGCCCGTCAGTTCGCCCAACGAGCGCAGTTTCTCCGACTGGTTGAGCGCTTCCTCGGTCGCCGCCAGATGGCGCCTTGCTTCATATTGCTCGGTGATATCGCGGGTGATCTTTCCGAAACCGATAATGGAGCCGCCCTCGTCATGGATAGCCTGAACATGGCTTTCCGCCCGGAATCGCTCGCCATTGCGGCGTACACGCCAGCCTTCTTCAAAATATCGTCCGGCGATGCGAGCCTGTTCCAGAATCTGGTCCGGCGTGCCGCGCTCGCGCTCCGCCTCGGTATGAAAGACGGACATATGCTGGCCGATCGCTTCTTCCGCCGTGTAACCGATGATCCGTTCGGCGCCTGCATTCCAGTTTGTGATATAACCTTCCGGACTGAGCATGAAGATTGCATGATCGTGCAGTCCCTGGATCAGGGTTTGAAACGCTTTCTCGCTCGCGTGTAGAGCACGAGCTGCATCATGCTGCCTGGTTTCATCGTAGACGACGCCGACATAGCCGACATGGTTACCTGCAGAATCCACCTTCTTGACGATACTGATCCGCGTCCATGCTTCGGAACCATCCCAGCGCTCCCGCATTCCGACCGAATCCAACCGGCCCTCGCGCGCGGCGGTTTTCAGATTGTCCCAATAGAGGCCGGATTCGCGATCTTCGGCCGCATAGAATTTCTCCAGTGGATAGCCGACAACCTCGTTGATCGGCGCAACCTGATAACTGCGGGAAATCGGTGTCCAAGCCGTACACACGCCGTCGATATCCAGAGCGAATATTGCGAAATCGCTGATCTCACCCAGCAGTTCGCTCACCTGGGGATCGTCTATCAGGGCCATTCCGGATGCTTGTGTCGCGCTCATGAGGATTGCGTAACGGCGAATGGTTACCAGCATCTTAAGGCATGGCGAACTTGCGAGATGCCAAAGGCACCATATATTCCGCTTCATGGACGACAATAGAAGCAGCGCGCCTTGGCACGGCACAACCATTCTCGCAGTTCGCGACGACGACAAGGTCGTGATTGCCGGTGACGGTCAGGTCTCGATGGGACAGACCGTTATGAAACCCAACGCAAAAAAAGTTCGCCGCCTTGGCGATGGCAAGGTAATTGGCGGCTTTGCGGGTGCAACAGCCGATGCCTTTACATTGTTCGAGCGGCTGGAAGGCAAGCTGGAACGGCATCACGGCCAGCTCATGCGGGCAGCTGTCGAACTCGCCAAGGATTGGCGGACGGACAAATATCTCCGCAACCTTGAGGCGATGATGATTGTCGCCGACAAGGAAATCACTTTGATCCTGACCGGCAATGGCGACGTACTGGAGCCGGCTGACGGCTTCGCGGCGATCGGGTCGGGCGGAAATTTTGCCCTGGCCGGTGCCCGCGCCCTCAAGGACTATGAGCAGGATGCCGACAAGATTGCCCGCCGCGCAATGGCCATTGCCGCCGAACTTTGCGTGTACACGAACGATCAGCTGACGATCGAGACGATCGAGAGCGACTGAATTTTCGCACATACCCCGCCAGACAAACCCGAAAGCATGTATCTGAATGAATGACGCCCTCACCCCCAAAGCCATTGTGGCTGCGCTTGATGAGCATATCATCGGACAGAAGGAGGCCAAGCGTGCGGTCGCCGTTGCGCTCCGCAACCGATGGCGGCGCCAGCGCCTTTCCGAGGATTTGCGCAACGAAGTCACGCCGAAGAACATTCTGATGATCGGCCCCACGGGATGCGGCAAAACCGAAATCAGCCGGCGGCTCGCGAAGCTGGCGGATGCGCCCTTTGTCAAGATCGAGGCGACCAAATTTACGGAGGTTGGCTATGTCGGTCGCGACGTAGAACAGATCGCCCGCGATCTCGTCGAGGATGCAGTGCGCCTCGAAAAAGATCGGCGCAGAGAGGCTGTCCGCGAAGATGCAAGCAAGGCGGCAATGGACCGCCTTCTGGACGCACTCACCGGCAAAGGCGCGAGCGACGCCACCCGGGAAAGCTTTCGTCAGCGGATCATGGACAACCACATGAACGACACGGAAGTCGAGATCGAAGTCGAGGACACGCCGAACATGCCGATGGATATACCCGGCATGGGGGGTCAGGTAGGGATGATCAACCTGTCGGACATGATGGGCAAGGCGTTTGGCCAGCAAGCCAAGAAACGCCGGAAAATGCGGGTCGCCGATGCCTGGGACAAGCTGGTCGAGGAAGAATCGGAAAAGCGCCTCGACCAGGATGATGTCGCCCGGGTCGCGCTCGCCAACGCCGAGGCGAACGGTATCGTCTTTCTCGATGAGATAGACAAAATCGCCGTATCGGATGTTCGGGGCGGCTCGGTGAGCCGCGAAGGCGTGCAGCGCGATCTGCTGCCGCTTATAGAGGGGACGACCGTCGCGACGAAATATGGCCCGATGAAGACGGATCACATCCTGTTCATCGCATCCGGCGCCTTCCATGTGGCCAAGCCGAGCGACATGCTCCCCGAGCTTCAGGGGCGCCTCCCGATTCGCGTCGAGCTTCGCGCCCTGACCGAAGAGGATTTCGTTCGTATCCTGACCGAAACCAAGGCCAATCTGCCCGACCAGTATCAGGCGCTGATAGGCACGGAAGGCGTCGAGATCGAATTTTCCGAAGAGGCCATCGCCCAGGTCGCAAAGATCGCCGCGGAAGTGAACAGCCAGGTCGAGAATATCGGTGCGCGGCGTTTGCAGACGGTTATGGAAAAGCTGGTCGAGGAGATCAGTTTCGCCGCCGGGTCGGAAGAACGCGAAGAGGATGCCGACAGGCTCGTGATCGACGCCGCCTATGTCGACAAACAGCTGGCAGCTGTTGCGCGCGATACGGATCTGAGCAAATATGTCCTATAGTCGGCGCGGGGCCGCAAGCGGCTAGCAGCTGGTGATCGGCGTACTGAACAGATAGCGGTCGCCCGGCCCATAATAGACATATTCGATCTCCCCACCGAGATTGATCAGCGAACGCGTTTCCGCATTTCCGCAAATGCTCTCAGGGTTCTGGGTCGAGGCGAATTGGCGAAACTGTGCAATCTGGGCGGCGCTGAACTCACGCGACAGCTCGTAACGATACTGGATCCTGCTCCCTTGAACACGGGCGGCGGTTACCGTGGTCAGCTCGTCGATGGAAATCGGGACCTGGGCGTTGATCTGCCTTGCCGCTTCGGCAAGCCCGGCCTCCAACCCCGAATTGGCCGGCCTCGCATCGGCGACGGGCGCCGCTGGTTCGTCCTTGTCGTCCGCGCTCGACGAGCGATCAGTCTCTTCGGAAGATTCCGACGATGCGGTGCGGGTTGGCGCCTCTTCTGCGTCCCGGTCCAGCAATCGTGGAATCAGCAACACCGCAAGAAACACGACGATCGCCGCAGCCGCTATGATGAGTATGTTCCTGTTCATCCTGCAAATCCCCCACAACGATATATCTCACACCGGTCCCCTGACGCGCAAGCCCGGTAACTGACAATCTCAAGCCATACTTCGCGATCGCAAAAAACTGTGATCTGGATCGTAACCTCGCGGCCCGATATCGCGAATACCAAGCCGCACACTCATTTGGAGCAGATCATGCGCGCCATCACTATCGTTCTCGTTTCCGCTGCGGCGACACTTGGTGTTGCCGCCTGTACGCAGCAGGGGAACCCGGCCTCCGAACCGGTCGAGCAGGTTGCAAGCGAACCGATGGGCCATGCCGGCCCTGCGGTTGGCGAAGCCATTCCGGCAAATTTCCTCGTGCGCGACGTGACTGGTGCGGAACGCGGCCTGGACGAGCTTGCCGGTGAAAATGGCCTGGTACTCGTCTTTAACCGGTCGGCGGACTGGTGCAGCTATTGCCAGGCGCAGATGGTTGAACTGCGCGACATTCAGGGCGACCTGGAACAGCGGGGATATGCGCTGGCAACGCTCAGCTATGATGCCCCCACCATACTCGCCGATTTCGCCGAACGCGAAGACATCGGATATGCGATGCTATCCGACGAGGGCGCTAGGATGATCGAAGCGTTCGACTTGCGCGATCCGCAATATGCGGAGGGTAGCTTTGCCTATGGCGTACCCCGTCCTACTATTCTGGTAATAGGCAGGGATGGCACCGTTCGGTTCAAGATGGTTGAAACCGACTATCGAACCCGCCCCGAACCTGCCGATATCGTTGCCGCTGTGGACGCGCTCTAGTCCCTATTCCGCGCTCTCCGGCTTACGGAAGCGGTAAACGATGCGGTCTGTTTGCCCACGAATTGCCGGGTTGAACACATTCAACTGATGGTCATCGGCGGGATTGCGGAAGAAATCGGCTTCACCTTCGAGCACGAAGCCGGCTTGCGACATCATGGTGCGAACGACGGCCGGGTCGACACGATGAGCGCGCTGTGTTTCTTCCGCCGGATCCGACCCCGCAAGGCCGACATGATCGATAATGCCGACAATGCCCCCCGGCGCCATCGCCGTATAAAGATGTGCGACAAACGCATCCGGATCGCTGGAAAGCGGCGCTTCGCCCTCTGCCGCCACGAACCAGAGATCATGGAAAACCATGTTGAACAGGGCAAAATCAATGCTGTTCGGCTCCAAGGGGAGCGCATCGGCTTCATACTCGTAAGACACGCTGTTGGGGATGCGGGTGCCATAGCCGCGCGCGTCAAGCGTCTCACGCAGCCCAAATCGCGTGATAAGTCCAGGCGTGTTATGTGCAAAAACAAAGCCTTCGGGGCCTACCGCCCGCGCCATCAACTCGGAATAATAGCCCCCAGCTGTCACAAAATCGAAAACCCGGTCTCCCTGTTCCAGGCCCAGAAAGGTCAACACGCGCACAGCTTGCCTGGCCCCATCCTGTGTGCGGTCCTGTTCGGCGCGATCCGGGTTGGCCAGCGCCGCTTCAACCTCTGCCGGCGCGCCCGGCGCTATCGCGGGAGCCATCAGAAAAATTGCCGCGCATATCGTCACCAGATATTTTCGCATTGCCCTGTCCTTATC
>JBPOET010000006.1:0-17557 GCA_051251675.1 Parasphingopyxis sp.
GATGGCGATGAAATCGAGGTTCGAGCCAGCGCCGAACGGCTTGTCGCGCAATCCGACACGGCGATTGCCAACGTCGTCACGCGCGAAGTGACAGACCTGCGAGAAATAAGAGAGCTCGACGCTGCTGTGGAGGCCGAGGACGACGAGGGCCAGTCCGCCGATCCATCCGCGGATCCGTCCGTCGACGACGATGCGGCGACCGACGAACAAACTCCCGACAGCGATACAGCCGAAGACGAAATGGAACCCAATGCTCAAGATTGACAATCTCCACGCCGAAGTTGGCGGAACCGAAATTCTCAAGGGGCTGAGCCTCGAAATCGCGGCCGGCGAGATTCACGCCATTATGGGGCCCAATGGAGCGGGAAAATCGACGCTCGCCTATGTTCTGGGCGGGCGCGACGGCTATGAGGTAACCGAAGGATCGGCGACCTATAACGGGATCGACCTGCTCGAACTCGCGCCGCATGAGCGTGCTGCAGCAGGCCTGTTTCTGGGATTCCAGTATCCGGTCGAAATTCCCGGTGTCTCGAACGTCCAGTTCCTCCGCTCGGCGCTTAATGCCCAGCGAAAGGTGCGCGGCGAAGAGCCGCTTTCGGGCGCGGAATTTCTGAAGCTCGCCCGTGAACAGGCAAGCGCGCTCAAAATGGATGCCGAAATGCTCAAGCGCGCCGTCAATGTCGGCTTTTCGGGCGGCGAGAAGAAGCGCAACGAAATGGTGCAGATGGGGATCATCGATCCGACGCTCGCCATCCTCGACGAAACCGATAGCGGGCTCGATATCGATGCGCTGCGCACCGTGGGCGAAGGTATCAACACGATCATGAGGAAACCGGACAAAGCGGTGCTGCTGATCACCCATTATCAGCGCCTGCTCGACGTGGTGAAGCCGGACTATGTGCATGTTCTCGCCGATGGCAGGATCGTGAAGACGGGCGGCGCCGATCTTGCGCTGGTCCTCGAGAATGAAGGCTATGAGGCGATAGCGGAAGCAGCATGACCGAACTCGCTTCCCTTCCCACCCGCCGCGACGAGGCCTGGCGCTATGCCGATCTCGACGCGCTTGCGCCTGTCTGGTCGGACATTGCCGGGCAGCGTGAGGATATTGTCGTCGCTGCTGGCGAGTCCGCAGCCCGGCAGATCATCCTCGAGTCCGGCGATCCCAATGTCGCGGTAAAGACGCTCGCCGTCACCATCGGCAAGAATGCGCGGTTCGCGCTGCACTGTCTTGCTGTCGCCGCCGATTACGGGCGCATCTCGGTGGAGGCGACGCTGGAAGAGGGCGCGCATTTCGAACTGGGCGGCGCAATCCTCGGTACGGGCGAGCAGACGCTCGAAATCGTCACCGATATCCGCCATGCGGAACCCGGCGGCACCAGCAACCAGACCGTCCGCAGTGTTTTGGGCGGCAAGGCGACGGGCAGCTATCTCGGCAAGGTCGGCGTCGCGCGCGACGCGCAGAAGACAGACGCATCGCAATCCGTGAAGGCCATGCTGCTCGACCGGACTGCCACGGCCAATGCCAAGCCCGAGCTGGAAATCTTTGCCGACGATGTGAAATGCGCCCATGGCGCGACCGTCGGCGAACTCGACAAGTCAGCACTTTTCTACATGGCATCGCGCGGCATTCCGCCGATTGAGGCCCGGCGCCTGATGCTGCAGGCCTTTATCGCCGATGCCTTTGTGTCTCTGGACGATGACGCGGCGCGCGGGGCGATCGAAGCGAAGGCGCTGGACATGCTGGAGGCGATCACATGAATGTGATGACCACGCCCGCCGCGATCGATGTTCGTGCGGACTTTCCTAGTCTGGCAGATAACTGGTGCTATCTCGATACCGCGGCGACGGCGCAAAAACCGCAATCCGTGATCGATGCGATCGCGCGCGGTTATGGCGAGAACTATGCCACAGTTCATCGCGGCGTCTATGCGCGCTCGGCCGATATGACATTGGCCTATGAGGCAGCGCGGCGCCGGGTTGCGGAATTTGTTGGCGGAGCGGAAAACGAGATCGTGTTTTCGCGCGGCGCGACAGAAGCGATCAATCTGGTCGCGAACAGCTGGGGCAATGGCGCCATCGGCGAGGGCGATCGGATCATGCTGTCCCAGCTCGAGCATCATTCCAACATCGTGCCATGGCAATTGCTTGCCGAGCGCGTCGGCGCGCATATCGACGTTGCGCCGCTTACCGGGGATGGCCGGATCGATCTGGATGCCATGGCCGGCATGCTGAGCGACCGGCACAAGCTGGTCGCGCTCGCCCATGTCTCCAACGTGCTCGGTTCGCAGCTCGATGTGCGTCGGGCGGCGGAGCTGGCCCATGGCGTCGGCGCGAAGCTGCTGATCGACGGCTGCCAGGCGGTGCCGCGCATGACCGTGGATGTACAGGCGCTGGGCTGCGACTTTTACGTCTTTTCCGCGCACAAGCTTTACGGCCCCACCGGAATCGGCGCGCTCTGGGCGCGGGCCGATATTCTCGAAGCCATGCCCCCATGGGAGGGTGGCGGATCGATGATCGACAAGGTCAGCTTCGAACGCACGACCTACGCCCCCCCGCCGCAGCGGTTCGAGGCGGGTACGCCGCATATCGTCGGCGCGCTCGGCCTGCATGCGGCCATCGACTATGTATCCGCGCTCGGGCTCGACGCGATTCATGCGCAGGAAGCCGCTCTTGTACGCGAGGCGCGCGAGGCGCTTTTGCAGTTTAACAGCGTCCGCCTGTTCGGGCCGGAAGACAGCGCCGGGATCGTCAGCTTTGCGATCGAAGGGGTTCATCCGCACGATATCGGCACCATATTGGATGAGGAGGGCGTGGCCATTCGCGCTGGCCATCATTGTGCCCAGCCGCTGATGGCTGCGCTCGGCGTCGACGCCACGGCGCGCGCGAGTTTCGGCATTTACAGCAACAGCGACGATGTCGCCGCGCTCGTGCAGGGCATTGAGCGCGTCACGCGAATTTTTGGATAGGGATCTTCTGATGGGAATCAGGGCATGAACGAAGAACGCAAGATCATGGTCGATGAAGTCGATGCCGTCGACAAGCCTGCCAAAGCGCGGGTCGAGGATGCGGCCGAACCGAAATCCTATGTCGCAGCGCCTTCGCCGGTCGAGGGTGAAAGCGATTCCGCGAAGCTGGAACGCAAGAAGGACTATCTCGAAGGCTTTCTCGCCCAGCCGCCCGCCGAGGCTGCGGACGCCGGCAGCGGCGATCTGACCGCCGATGTGATTGCCGCGCTCAAGGAGATTTACGACCCGGAAATCCCTGTGAACATTTATGATCTTGGCCTGATCTACGGTGTCGAAGTGTCCGACAATGCCGAGGCTATCGTCACGATGACGCTGACTACGCCGCATTGCCCGGTGGCTGAATCCATGCCGGGCGAGATCGAGCTGCGCGTCGGCTCGGTGCCCGGTGTCGGCCATGCCGAGGTAAACCTGGTCTGGGACCCTCCCTGGGACCCGTCCAAGATGACCGACGAAGCGAAACTCGAATTGGGGATGCTGTGATGGCTACGAAAACCCGGAAGATGCCCGCAGCGCTCAACCTGACCGAAACCGCCCATGCGCGGATCGCGGCGCTGATGGAGCGGGCGCCGGAAGATGCCATCGGCGTGAAACTCTCGACGCCGCAGCGCGGCTGTTCGGGCCTTGCCTATTCGGTCGATTATGTCACGGAAGCCGATCCGATGGACGAGAAGATCGTCACGCCGGGCGGCGATTTCTATGTCGATGCCGGATCGGTGCTCTATCTGATCGGTTCGACCATGGACTGGCGGGAAGACGACTTCACCGCGGGTTTCGTTTTCGACAATCCCAATGCGACGGGCAGCTGCGGCTGCGGAGAGAGCTTTACCGTCTAGGCATCGGCGAAAGGCGCGCTATGATGCGCCCATGCTGCGCACGATTTTTGCCTTGCTCGTGAGTCTGGCAGCGCTGCCGGCGCTTGCCAATGACAGCTCTGCCGAGACGGCTGCGGGCGGGCTCGTTCTTACCCAAAGCGACAGCATCGACATGCTTTCGGAGGATCTTTACATCTCCGCCGACGAGGTGCGCGTCCGTTACGTCTTTCGCAACCAGAGCGAAGAGGATGTCCGCACGCTCGTCGCTTTTCCCATGCCGGTCCACGATCTTTCCGAAGAACGGTATAGCGACGTCGCCTTCCCGTCGGGTTTCGCAACCCGGGTCGGCGGCGCGGCGGTCGAGATGCAGGTCGAGCGGCGCGCGATGCTCGGCGACATCGATTACAGCGCGATACTCACCGCGCTCGGCGTGCCGCTTGCGCCGGGAGATGATTACCGGGCCCTCGACCGGGCGCTGGGCGCGCTGGCGGCCGGCGATCAGGACGAGCTTGCCGCGCTGGGCCTTGTCGAGGTTGACGAATTCGATGCCGGGCGGGGAATGGAACGGCGGCTCGCGCCGATGTGGCGGGTCCAGGAGAATTGGTTCTGGGAACAGGATTTTCTTGCCGGCGAGGAGATTGTCGTCGAACACAGCTACCGGCCGGGCACGGGCGGGTCGGTCGATACCGGCCTCCTCATCCCGGATTTTCGCGATAGCGAATGGGGTCGGCAGATGATCGCCGACTATTGTGTCGACCGCAATTTCCTGGCTGGCCTCGAACGGATGCGCAGCAGCGGCCGCTATATTGCGATTGGCGAACGCGTGCTGACCTATATCCTCACCACCGGCGCCAACTGGCGCGCGCCGATCGGCGATTTCCGCTTGGTCGTCGATAAGGGCGAGCCGGAAAATCTCGTCAGTTTCTGTGCCGAAGGCGTCCGTAAGATAGGGCCTACCCAGTTCGAGGTGCGACACCGGAACTGGCGACCGGATCGCGACCTGCGCGTACTGATCCTCGTCCCCTATGGAGAGCAATAGAGGCGGGGGGTCAGAAGCCCAGCGTAAACCGGATCGCGCCGCCCATATCGTTATCGATCGATGCGTAATGGCCTGGATCGCGGCGATAGAAGAGATGACCGGTCAGCCAGGCCGGGCCGATCCTCCGCGAATAGGCCGCTTCCATGTCGATCTGCCGTCCTTCTGGCGCGAGATTGAAGAACCGGGTTTCATAACCGGGCGTCCGCAACGCATAGTCATAGCTGGTCGGCAAATTGAGCCGGAGGCCGCCGCGATAGACGCGCAGAGGCTGTGCGACGCGCAGCGAGAGCCGGTCGTTGTCGGCCAATATGCCGGTCTTCGAAATGTCTGCGGATACCGCGAAACTACGCAACGTGCCGCCGCGCAGGACCGCGCCCGATCCGTTTGCGAAGCTCCAGCCATGGCGCATATCGCCGCCGAGCGACCAGCCATCGGGACCGGCCCAGCGCAGGGCGATATCGGCGAACAGCGAGGTGCTGCCCTGTCCGCCGCCCAGCGCTTCGCTGAACCGGGCGCCAAGAAATGTTTCGTCTTCGGCCATCAGGCTGAGCCCGCCATCGAGACGCAGCCCGCCCCATTGGCGGTCCGCGGCGATGCCCATCATCGTATAGCCGGATTCCAGCCAGGCATCGCGGGCGAGGGCCCGGTCGCTATCGTGCGGCGACAGGGCCTGCCCGCGCTCCGCGACAATGGTCACGCCGATCGCGCCTGCCCGGCGGTGCAGCGCAAAGCTGGTGTCGGCCCGACTTGAAAAGCCGCTATCGCCCAGCGCTTCGCGCGCGATAAGAAAGGCGGGCCTGACACGGCCGTTGAGCCGGGCGCCGACGCTGTCGCCATCCTGGGAAACGGCAAAGGCGACGCGGGTGCTGGCGTCCAGCTGCGCGGCGATCATGCCGGCGGCTACGCGGGCGCGACGGGCGTCCTCGCCGCGAAGGGCAAGCTGCGCGATCCGTGTCTGGGTGGCGCGCGCATCGATGGTGAAGGCGAGGATAGCGTCGCTGCCAGCCGGCGCGATGAACTGCCCGCCGCGGTTGACCGCGAGGCTGTCGGCCAGTTGCGTGCTCGGGGTCGAACGGCGAACCGTATCGGCCAGGTCGATCGCAAAGGCCCGGCTGAAACCGTCCAGAATGATCACACCGGTTCCGCTTTGGCGCGCGTCGCCCATCGGGGCGGAAAGCGTGATGTTGCTGGCCATGCTCACTGGCGCCGCGCTGCCGGCAAGGCTGGTCGATCCCTGCGGCCGGAATGCTTCGCGGAGATCGAGAATCCCCTGACCGTATATGGCGTCGTCGCCGGCTGCTCCGCCATCGCGCGCGCTCTGGAACAAGAGCTGCACGATTTCGCTTCCGGTCAGGTTGGGGAAGGCCGAGGCGAGCAAGGCCACGGCCGCCGTGATCTGCGGCGCGGAATAGGATGTCCCGCTGAACAGGTAGTTGGTGCCGGTTTCGTCGAAACTGCGCACGCGCTCGCCGAGCGCACCGAGATAGAAGGCCTGCCCATCGCCGGCGCGATTCGAAAAATCGCTGATCGCGTCATTGCGATCCACTGACCCCGCGATGATGACATGGCCGTTGGCTTCGGCCGAAAGTGCGACAAGGGCGAGTCCGTCGGGATTGTCTCCTTCGGGTTCTTCGCCTTCATTGCCGGCCGAGATCACGATGACGATACCGGCATTGGCGGCGCGCGCGACGGCGTTGCGAAAGCGCTGCGTCGTGCCGCCTCCGCCCAGCGAGATGTTTATCGTCCGCGCATTGTTCCGCACGGCGATGTCGATCGCGTCGGCAAGGTCGCCGGTATTGTGCAGGCAGCCCCCGTCGGGACCGGTATCGGCGCAGCTGCCGGGCTCGTCCGTCCTGAGGACGAGCAATGTGGAATCAAACGCCATGCCGACCACATTGGCATTGTCGCGGTTGGCGGCGATGACGGCCGAGACGGACGTTCCGTGACCGCTTTCGTCGCCGATCCCCCGGCTGCCGGCGACGTCCTGCGAGGCCGCGCTGATCCTACCGGCAAACTCGGAGCTGTCCTGGTCGATACCGCTGTCGAGCACCGCGACGGTTATGCCCGCGCCCGTCGCGCCTTCGTCATAGGCGACGGTCGCATTGGCGTGGCCGATCCCGGCGGAATTGCTGAACTCTGCCGTATTGGTGTTGATCGAGGGCGGGGGAGGCGGCGGCGGGGGAGGGGGAGGCGGTACCGGATTGGGCGCGGCAGCGGGCGTTGGAACGGAATTGACGGCTCCGCCGCCTCCCCCACCGCCGCAGGCGGCCAGCGCAAGAATCAAAGGAATATTGGTAGCAACGAGGAGGCGCGCCTTGCCGGTCATGAACGAATCACCCTGTGAGCGCCCCACGCTCGCCCGACTATTGGCGCAAGGGGACTTTCGGAACGATTAAGTCCAAATTCGCTTTGCGGTAACCATCCCGTCGGACTAGGAACGCCCAGCCATGCCGCCCGACCTTTCGCATATTGATCACTGGATCTTCGATCTCGATAACACGCTCTATCCCGCGAGCGCGAAACTGTTCGATCAGATCGATATGAAGATGGGTGACTATATCGCACGTCTGCTCGATGTTGATCGGGTTGAAGCGCGGCGCATTCAGAAACAGTTTTTCCATTCGCACCGCACGACCCTTTCGGGCCTGATGGAGAAACACGCCGTCGAACCCGGGCATTTCCTTGATTATGTGCACGATATCGATCTCGAGGTTATCGCGGAAGACCGGTTGTTGGTTAACGCCATTGGCGCGCTGCCCGGCCGGAAATTCGTGTTCACCAACGGCGATGCACCCTATGCTAGGCGGGTGCTCGACAGACTCGGTCTTGGCAAAAGCTTTGAGGCGATCCACGATATTGTTGCCTGCGATTATGTGCCGAAGCCCGAGCGGGCCAGCTATGAGGCGATGTGCCGCACATTTGAAATTAAGCCTGATCGTGCACTGTTTGTGGAAGACATGGCGCGCAATCTGAAGCCCGCAAAAGCCATGGGCATGGTAACGGTCTGGGTGAATAATGGTTCGGAAAGCGGCTCGCATGGAGCCGAATCGCATTATATCGATTATGAAATTGCCGCGGTGACGCCGTGGCTTGACTCAATAGTGGAGGCGGCATGACCAAGAAGCTCGAACGGATTATCGAAGAGGGCTGGAACAGGCGCGAGAGCGTCGATGCGGACACAGGGGGCGAATTGCGGGAGGCCGTGGATACGGCGATCGCGATGCTCGACAATGGCGAAGCGCGGGTTGCAACCCGCGCGGGTGCGGACTGGACTGTCCACCAATGGCTGAAAAAGGCCGTGCTCCTGTCGTTTCGCCTCAACGACATGCAGCTGATCGAAGGGTCGAACGGTGGCGGGCACTGGTGGGACAAGGTGCCTTCCAAATTTGCGGACTGGGACGCCGATGCGTTTCGCGCCGCCGGCTTTCGCGCTGTGCCGGGGTCGATCGTCCGGCGCGGCGCGCATATTGGCAGGGATGTCGTGCTGATGCCGAGCTTCGTGAATATCGGCGCGCATGTCGGCGAAGGGACGATGGTGGATACATGGGCTTCCGTCGGCAGCTGCGCGCAGGTTGGCGCGCATTGCCATATTTCGGCCGGTGCCGGGATTGGCGGGGTGCTCGAACCGCTACAGGCCAACCCTACGATTATCGAGGATAATTGCTTTATCGGCGCGCGATCCGAAGTTGTGGAAGGCGTGATCGTCGAAGAAGGTTCGGTGTTGGGCATGGGCGTTTTCATCACCGCCTCGACCAAGATCATCGACCGCTATACCGGCGAGGTCTTCACCGGCCGCGTGCCAGCCTATTCGGTCGTTGTCGCCGGATCGACCCCCAATCGCGAAAGAGTCGACGGCGCGGCTGCGCCAAGCCTGTATTGCGCGGTGATCATCAAGCGTGTGGACGAGAAAACGCGTTCGAAAACCAGCGTCAACGAGCTGCTGAGAGGCTGATTATCGGATTGTGTTGTCCGTCAGAAACTATCGCCTGAAAGTTTCCGACGGGCGAAGGGCCGGACCAAGCAGACTCAATCCCCGAGCGCGCCGGAGATCAGGGTGTCGGCGCGCTCTCCAGCCCAGTCCATCCCGCCGATGACGCGGAACAGCTCGATGCCGTCTTCGTCATAGAGGATGGTGACCGGCAGCGTGTCGAGGGCCAGCGCCTGCATCATCGCATTTTCCTCGTCGAGCCATTGTTCGAGATGCCGGAAATCATTCTCGGCGAAGAAAGGGCCGACCACCGCCGCGCCCTGCAAATCCTGGCTGAGCGTCAGCACTTTCAGCTGACCGTCTGCGCGCTCCGCAAGCGCGTCGAGCGCGGGCATCTCGCGGATGCAGGGCGGACACCATGTCGCCCACAGATTGACGAGCAGCGGCTGGCCCTCGAAATCGCCGAGGCGGATGGTTTGGCCTTCGGCATTGGAGAAAGCGAGGTCCGGGGCGGCCGTGCCGCGATATTCGACACTGACCCGGCCCATGGTTTCCGTTCCGCCATAGCCTTCGGCGCTGCCGCTTCCCGACATGACTTCTTGCGGGGCTTCGCCGCTTTGCCTATCGCAAGCGGCGAACAAAGGCGCAAATCCAAGGAGCAGGACGATCAACACGCGCACGGGCAATTCCAATCAGATGTGGGGCGGGCGCTTCGCCGAAGGCCCGGCGTCTATCATGCGGGAGATAAATGCCTCCATCCCGTTCGACAAGCGCCTGTGGCGTCAGGATATTGCCGCGAGCCGCGCACATGTCGCGATGCTCGGCGCGCAGGGCATTGTCGATGCCGCCGATGTAAAGGCGATTGACGAGGGGCTCCAGACCATTGCCGCCGAATATGAAGCTGACGGGGTTCCCGAAGATCTCGATCTTGAAGACATTCATATGCATGTCGAGAATCGCCTTGCCGAGTTGATAGGCCCGGCGGCGGGGCGGCTTCACACCGCGCGCTCGCGCAACGATCAGGTGGCGACCGATTTCCGGCTTTGGGTCCGCGATGCGATCGATGCCGTCGATGCGGGGCTGGCCGCGTTCCAGGCGGCGCTTGTCGACCGCGCCGGAGAGCATGTCGATACGGTTATGCCGGGCTTCACCCATCTTCAGTCGGCCCAGCCCGTCACGCTCGGCCATCACCTGATGGCCTATTATGAGATGGCCCGGCGCGACCGCAGCCGCTTTGCCGATGCGCGGGCGCGGCTGAACGAAAGCCCGTTGGGCAGCGCGGCGCTGGCCGGCACGGGATTTGCGATCGATCGTAAGGCTACCGCGGCGGCGCTCGGGTTCAGCGGCCCTACGGCCAACTCGCTCGACGCCGTATCGGACCGCGATTTTGCGCTCGACTATCTGATGGCGGCAACGCAATGCTCGCTGCACCTGTCCCGGCTGGCGGAAGAAATGGTGATCTGGGCGAGCCAGCCCTTCGGTTTCGTGATCCTCCCTGATGCCTATTCGACCGGTTCTTCGATCATGCCGCAAAAACGCAATCCGGACGCGGCCGAACTGGTGCGTGGCCATGCGGGGCGGATCGCCGGCTGCATGACGGCGCTGGCGATGACGATGAAGGGTTTGCCTCTCGCCTATGCGAAGGACAGCCAGGACGATAAGCCGCCTGTATTCGAAGCGCATGACCTGCTCGCGCTCTCGCTCGCCGCGATGACCGGAATGGTGGCGGCCATGGGTTTCGCGCCGGAACGGATGCGCGCGCTTGCCGAATCCGGCCATGCGACCGCGACCGATCTTGCCGACTGGCTGGTCCGCGAGGCCGATGTGCCGTTCCGCGAAGCGCATCATATTGTCGGCGGCGCCGTGAAGCTTGCCGAAGACAAGGGCTTGGCCCTGGCCGATCTGGCACTTGCCGACTTGCAGGCTATTGACGCCAGGATCGATGAGAGCGTGTATGACGTTCTCACCGTGGATGCGTCGGTGGCCAGTCGGGTCAGTTATGGCGGCACCGCGCCAGACCAGGTTCGCGCCCGGGTCGCCGAGGCGAAAGCGGCATTGGAGAAGGGCGAATGAAGGCGCGAATTGCGACAGGTTTGGCCTGTGCTCTCCTGCTTGCGGCGTGCGGTGGCCGCGAACCGCTGCAACCGGCGCAGGGTGAGGGCATGCCGGTAACGCCCGCGATGGCGCAAAACCAGCCGACGACCGACGATCTTCTCGAACCGACAACGCAGCAACGACCCGAACGTGTCGACGAGCTTTTGCGGCGTTCGCAGGAACGCGAAGACGATCCATTCGATCTTCCGCCGCCGGGTTGAGCCATGGACCATTTCGCAATCCGGGAAGGCGGCATGTTCGCCGAAGACGTGCCGATGGCGCGTATTGCCGAAGAGGTGGGGACGCCCGTCTATGTCTATTCGCGCGCGACTCTCGAACGTCATGCCCGCGTCTTTCGCGACGCGCTGTCAGCCCTGCCAAGCATCCACATCGCTTTCGCCATCAAGGCCAATCCGAACCTTGCCGTGCTGCGCGTGCTGGCACGCGAGGGTTTTGGCGGCGACATTGTTTCGATCGGCGAGATGAAGCGCGCGCTGGCCGCCGGTATGAAGGCGGCCGATATCGTTTTCTCCGGCGTGGGGAAAACCCGGGGAGACCTTCGCGATGCGCTCGATGCCGGTGTTGGCCAGTTCAATATCGAGCTTGAGGAAGAAGGCGTCGCCCTTGCGGAAATCGCGCAAAGCATGGGCAGGACCGCAACCGCCGTCCTGCGTGTCAACCCGGATGTCGATGCCGGCACCCATGCCAAGATCTCGACCGGAAAGTCGGAAAACAAGTTCGGTGTACCGATCGATCAGGCAGCGGAGATGTTCGGGCGGCTTGCGGCGCTGGAGGGACTCGCGATGCGGGGCCTTGCGCTCCACATCGGCAGCCAGATTTTCGATCTCGATCCGATCGAGCGCGCCTATGTGAAAGTCGGCGCGCTTGCCATGCAGCTGCGCGCGGCGGGCTTCGAGATAGATCGCATCGATCTCGGCGGCGGTCTCGGTGTGCCCTATGAACGCGGCAAGGTTCCGCCATCGCCGGCCATTTACGGTGAGATGGTCGCGCGGGTGTCAAAGGACTGGGACGTAACGCTGATGTTCGAGCCCGGGCGCGTTATCGCGGGCAATGCGGGCGTCCTGCTGACGCGTGTAATCTGGGTGAAGCCGGGCGTTGTGCGCCCCTATGTCATCGTCGATGCGGCGATGAACGATCTGGCCCGGCCGGCCATGTATGATGCCTGGCACGATTTCGAGGCCGTTGCGCCGTCCGGAGAACGCATGGCCGCCAACATCGCCGGCCCGGTTTGCGAGAGTGGCGATACCTTCGCGATGGATCGCGAGATCGATGCGGTGAAGTCGGGGGACCTCGCGGTGTTCCGCACCGCCGGGGCCTATGGCGCAACCATGGCCAGCACCTATAACAGCCGCGCCCTGGTGCCAGAGGTTATGGTCGACGGCGACAAATTTGCTATCGTGGCGGAGCGGGTCGTGCCGGAAAAGCTGATAGCCGCAGAGCAGGTCCCCGGTTTTTTGAAAGACTGAACTTAAGAGGAATATCGCTCGATGAAACCCGTTCGCAAAGCTGTTTTCCCCGTTGGCGGTCTCGGTACCCGCTTCCTCCCCGCCACGAAGGCAATCCCGAAGGAAATGCTGCCCGTCGTCGACAAGCCGCTGATCCAGTATGCGGTCGATGAGGCGCGCGAAGCCGGGATCGAGGAGATGATTTTCGTCACGGGGCGCGGAAAATCCGCGATCGAGGATCATTTCGATATCGCGCATGAGCTGGAAACGACGATGAATGCGCGCGGTAAGTCGCTGGCCGCTATCGAGGGAACGCGGTTTCGCCCGGGCGATGTCGCCTATGTCCGGCAGCAGGAGCCGATCGGGCTCGGCCACGCCATCTGGTGCGCGCGGCATATCATCGGCGACGAGCCTTTTGCGATCTTCCTGCCCGACGAGCTGATGATCGGTGAACCCGGTTGCATGAAACAGATGATCGATGCCTATGAAGGGCTGGGGGGCAATATTGTGTGCGGCTATGAAGTGCCCGACGACCAGACGCACAATTATGGCGTTGTCGATCCGGGCGCCGAAAAAGGGCCGCTGGTAGAGGTGAAGGGGCTGGTCGAGAAGCCGCCGCAAGGAACCGCGCCGTCCAATCTCATGATTCCGGGCCGCTATATCCTGCAACCAGAGGTCATGCGGGTTCTTGAGAATCAGGGTCGCGGCGCGGGCAACG
Source organism: Parasphingopyxis sp. (assembly GCA_051251675.1). Lineage (GTDB taxonomy): Bacteria > Pseudomonadota > Alphaproteobacteria > Sphingomonadales > Sphingomonadaceae > Parasphingopyxis. The sequence continues at coordinate 13,084 of JBPOET010000006.1, forward strand.
AAATCCAGCTGACCGATGCGATGGCGCAGATGATCGGCGAACAGCCATTTCACGCCTATCGCTTTACCGGCCGCCGTTTCGATTGCGGCAGCAAGGCTGGCTTTATCAACGCCAATATCGCGCTCGCGCTCGACCATGAAGAGATGGCGGACGAGGTCAGGGCGTTTATCAAAACGCTATAGCTTGCCATCCCCTCGGCTTTGTCCCGGGCGCGCCTGTGCGGCGACCCCGCGCCGGGAAATTCCTGCAAACAAACCCTCTTCGCCCTCACAGGCTGGCCTGCTATAGCCGGGATATGCAGAGTCTCCCGATTTTCGTCCGGCTCCAGAATCGCCCCGTTATCCTGATTGGAGGAGGCGAGGCCGCAGATGCGAAGCGCCTCATATTAGAGCGGGCCGGTGCGGACATCGTTGGTGAGGAGGGCGAGGCAGCGCTGGCTGTTATCGCACTCGAAGACGAAGATGAGGCAAAGGCCGCAGCCGCACGGCTGCATGCGCGCAATATTCTCGTCAACGCGGTTGACCGGCCCGGCCTGTGCGACTTTACCCTGCCGGCGATCATAGACCGCGACCCTGTCATCGTTGCTATCGGCACGGGAGGCGCGTCTGCTGGCATGGCCAAAGCCATCCGGCAGCGGCTGGAGCAGCTCCTGCCGGCCCGGCTCGGCGCTATCGCCCGCCGGCTCAGGGACAAACGGGCGGATATAAGGGCGAAATGGCCCGATGCCGCCGCGCGTAGGCGTGCAATCGATGCGGCGCTGGACGAGGGCGGCGCGCTAGACCCCCTGGCCCCGCATGCGCCCCGCGATGTCGATAGCTGGATCGATGGCGACGATGGTGATCATCATGCCGGGCACGACCAGCTGGAAATCATCCAGCTCCGATCGGCCGACCCCCATGACCTTACGATTGGCGAGACACTGTTGCTGGGCCGCGCCGATACGCTTTATCTTGCGCCAGGAGTTCCCCAGACGATCTCCAATCGCGCCCGCGCCGATGCGCAGCGCATATCCTCGGCCGAATTGCCGGAGGAGCCCGCGCCGGGCCTTTCGGTGTTCGTGACGGTGACGCCGCTCGAGTGAGCGGCGCGCCGGCTACGCTTCCAGTTCGACATCCCAATAGAGCCAGTCCCGCCAGCTTTCGTGCAGATAGTTGGGCGGGAACTGCTTGCCATGCTGCTGCAATTGCCAGGTCGTCGGGCGGTGCGGCGGCACGGCGAGGCGCATATTGGCCTGTTTCGGCGTGCGCCCGCCCTTTTTGAGGTTGCACGGTGCGCAGGCGGTCGCGACATTCTGCCAGGTTGTTTTCCCGCCAAGGCGCCGCGGGACCACATGATCGAAGGTCAGGTCTTCCGGCCGGCCACAATATTGGCAGGTGAAATGATCGCGCAGGAAAAGGTTGAACCGGGTAAAGGCCGGATATTCGCTCGGCCGCACATATTGCTTGAGCGCGATAACGCTCGGGATTTTCATCGTGAGGCTGGCGCTGTGCACTTCGCGCTCGTAATTCTCGACAACGTTCACGCGATCGAGAAACATTGCCTTGATTGCCGTTTGCCATGGCCAAAGGCTCAAAGGGTAATAGGAAAGCGGCGTGTAGTCGGCATTGAGCACCAGCGCCGGGCAGCTGTCGGGATGCCGGATCAGGTCAGGGTGATACATGGTCCTACGAAAACACCTCCGCTCTGCGAACCGCAGAACCGGAGTCTCTCGACCTGTCGCCACTCAGGACGAAAGAAACCGGCTTTCCGGCTCTTCCATCTGTTGTCACGCCATTAGACAGATTAACGTGACGCGATGATGACAACACCAGTGGCGACTCACGGTCAAGAGCCGGTTTCAGGAAATTGCGGATGAGTGACGCCCTGACGACCCGCTTCGCGCCCAGCCCGACAGGCCTGCTTCATCTCGGCCACGGCTATTCGGCGCTCAAGGCGTTTGACTTGGCGCATCGCACTGCGGGCCGGTTTCTGCTGCGTTTCGAGGATATCGATACAGGCCGTATCCGCGAAGAATATTATGCCGCGATCGAGGCGGACCTGCGCTGGCTCGGCATCGCATGGGACGAGACGCCGCTCCGGCAGTCTTCCCGCTTCCCGGCCTATCGGGCCGCGCTCGACAGGTTGAAGGACCGGGAACTGGTCTATCCCTGTTTCTGCACCCGCAAGGATATCGCTGCGGAAATTGCGGCAAGCGCGTCTGCGCCCCATGGCCCGGACGGAGCGCTTTACCCGGGGAGCTGCCGGAGCATGGCGCAGGCCGAACGTGTGCGACGCGTCGCCACCCAGCCGCATGCCTGGCGGATCGATATGGTCCGCGCCGCAGCACTCGCTGGGCCGCTCTTCTGGATGGACGCCGAAGCGGGGCGCATCGAGGCCAAGCCTGAAATTCATGGCGATGTCGTGCTGGCGCGCAAGGATGTGCCGACATCCTATCATCTGGCCGTCACCGTTGACGATGCTGCGCAAGGGATCACCGATATTGTGCGCGGGAAAGACCTGTTCGCGGCAACCCATGTCCACCGGCTGCTCCAGCACCTGCTCGGCCTGCCGGTGCCGCGCTATCACCATCATGAGCTGGTCGCAGACAAGCAGGGCAAGCGGCTGGCGAAACGCGACGATGCCCACTCGCTCGCTTCGCTGCAAAAGCGGGGTTTCGGTCCGGCAGCCGTCAGAGACGCGCTGCGGCGCGATCCGCCGGACATCGCGGAGTTGATAGATACAGGCGAATAGGGCCATTGAAATATTGGGCTGGATTTACCGTGGCCGGGGCCTACATTGATCCCATGCAGATATTCCTCATCATTCTCCTGATCGCGGCCATGGGCGCGACCGTCTTCTTTCTCGTGCGCGGGATCGTTACCTTCCTCAAAACGACGGAAGCGGATTTGACGGGTGATGGGCCTAACCGGTCCGGCATGGCGCAGAACAAGGCGATGCAGGGCCGCATCGTTATGCAGGCCGCCGCAGTCGTGATCGTTGTGCTGCTGCTCCTGCTGATGGGGCGGTGAAACAGGAACAACACTGTTCACCCTGAGCCTGTCACAGGGTTGCGCGTCGTCTTGAGCGACTGAATGGATGTAGCAGGGCGTCGACAGGCTCAGTAGATAAAGGGGGCGTTGGCGAGCCATGGTCAAACTCAACAAGATATACACACGTACGGGCGACGGGGGGCAGACGGGGCTTGTCGATGGCTCGCATGTGTCGAAGGCCGATGCCCGCATGGCGGCGATCGGCGATGTCGACGAGACCAACAGCGCGATCGGTGTCGCGCTCTCGACCGACCTGCCCGACCCTTTTCGGATCATGCTCGGGCGGATCCAGAACGAGCTGTTCGACCTGGGCGCGGATCTCGCCACGCCTGGCGACGATTTCGAGCCCTCGGAAATGGTGCTGCGGATCACGGCCGACCAGGTGGAGCGGCTGGAGGCGGAAATCGACCAGATGAACGAACGCCTCGCGCCGCTGACCAGCTTCATCCTGCCCGGCGGCGATGCTGCGGCGGCCCAGGTGATGTTCGCCCGGGCCATCGTACGGAGGGCCGAGCGGACTATAGTTGCGGCCTCGGAGGCGACATCTCTCAATCCGCTGGCGATGGCCTATATCAATCGCCTGTCCGACCATCTGTTTGTCATGGCCCGGGCGATAAATGGCGGCGACGATATTCTTTGGGAGCCCGGGGCGACCCGCTGAAGGACCACGCCAAATACGCTCTTTCCGGGGCATCATGTTCCTGATACGTTCTTTCTCTGTGGGAGGCTGGTGCCGCCAAGGCAGGGTTTTCCGGCAACAAATTGAAGGGCTTGTGCCTTAAGCACTTATTGTGGGCGTGGGCGCCGTGGCTCGAAAATTTATGGCGAGTGTCAGTTGACCCATGCCATGCGAACAGGGATGCTTGGAGACGAATCATGGCAATGCGCGCACCTTTCCCACAGACGGCAGACGGCCTTGCCGCCCGTTTTGCCGAAGTCCGTGCGCTGACCGAAGCGCTCGCCGCTCCGCTTTCCGATGCCGACGCGACCGTACAGTCGATGGAAGACGCCTCTCCCGCAAAATGGCACCTCGCCCATACGAGCTGGTTTTTCGAAACCTTCATCCTGCGCGATCATGTCGGCGGCTATGCCCTGTTCGACGATGATTGGCCGTTCCTGTTCAACAGCTATTACGAGGCGGAGGGCGAGCGCCAGACTCGCGCGCGGCGCGGTATGATCACCCGGCCGACGCTGGACGAGGTTCGCGCCTATCGCGTGCATGTCGATAGGGCGATTATTGCGGCTCTGCCGGATCTGGGTGAAGCGCCGCGCGCTCTGCTGGAGCTTGGCCTCCATCATGAGCAGCAGCATCAGGAACTGCTCCTGATGGATATTCAGCATCTCTTTGCGCAGAATCCTCTCGAACCGGCGATGGTCAAGGCGAAACCGCCAGCGACGCGAGAGGCGCCTGGCGAACTGTGTTGGGTCAAGGGTAATGAGGGCGA
>JBPOET010000060.1:0-8201 GCA_051251675.1 Parasphingopyxis sp.
AGATAGTTTCGTGTTTCGGATACTTGCATGCGGTCTTTCAACGCTTGCCGTGCTGGCCGGATGCGGGCCGGGCGAGGCACCGGCGGCGGGCGGCGCCGAAGCCGAGGATGCAACCGGCCAGAGCGGCTTGCCCGATGGGTTCGCCGATCTGTCGCCATGGCTCGATTTCGCCGCCGCGCGCGATTGCGAGTGGAGCGAAGAAGCCTACCGCGTTTTCGAAGAGGCAAGCGTCTTTGGCGATGATTATGTTTCCCGCCCGGGCACGGTGACGATCGCCGGTCTCGACGCGCCGGTCACCGCCCGGCTGGAACGCCCCTATGACGACGCGCCGGACTTTGTGCAGGTCCATCTCGATTTCGAAGGACAATGGCTGGGCCTGAAAGTCACCGGCCTGACCGACGCTTTTATCGAGGAAGGCGACGGCGTTTGGGGCAAGGGCATTCGCTTCGATGCGCCGGTTTCCGAGGTCGCAGCAGCGCTTTCTACGGCGGGGTTCGATGTCAGCGCCGACGGCAGCCAGCGTGAACGCGAACTTTCCAGCGAAGACGGCGAACGCATGGTCATGGCATCGGCCGTTGTTCGCGAGGGCGACGAAACCATCTTTTTCTGCAATCAGCCCTATATCTATGAAGGCCAGACCTTCTCCTATTGATTTGGGCCTCACCGACACAATAGCGAGGAGCTGATCATACACCATGGATTTCTTGCCGCCCTGTCCGCCAGTGCCGTTCTGCTGACGGCCTGTTCGGAAAATACGGCCGAACGGTCCGGCCAGACCCCTGAATCGGCGTCTACAGAGAATGCCCCCGCCAATGCGCCGGCGCTGGAGGCGATCTTGACGACGGACGATGCGGCCAATTGCTCCCTTCTTACCGAAGCCGGCCAACAGATGCTGTTCGAGGAAAGTTTCAGCTATAGCGACGAGATGGAAATGGATCCGGTCGCCAACGCGCCATTCACTGTCGAAGGGCTGGACCGGCAAATCGAACCCAGCATCATCCTTCCGCATCCGGGCGAGGATCGCTACGAAGTCTGGATCAACCTTGACGGCCCGTGGCTCGGTCTGACGGTCTCGGCTATCGGCTATCGTTTCCTGCCCCGCACCGATTATCCGACATCGGTACGTCTCTATTTTACCGAACCGGTCGACACCGTCGCTTCCACGCTTGCCGAGGCCGGTTTCCCGGTCAATGCAGACGGCAGCGTCAAGCGCACCGTGCTCGGCGAGGACGGCGCGATGTATGATTATTACGGACTGGTTTCCTTTGTCGAAGAGGCGGGCACGGAAACGGTGTTCGAATGCAATGAACAGGGCTGGGACCAGGGCGACTGAGATCATTCCGGCGCGGCATCGCTGGACGCGTCCCTAAGGCTCCGCTATCAAAAGACCATTCCCCGGGGAGCCTTAGGCTGAGAGGTGCGGTGCAAGTCCGCGCGACCCGCAGAACCTGATCCAGTTCACGCTGGCGGAGGGAGGGAGCGGCACCCGGCGCCACGCAAGCCATCCGCCCCTTCTTTCCGGCAAGGCAAGGAGAGAGGTGCATCATGGCCGACCAATTCACGCTCACCGGCTGGCTGATCATGGCGTTCGGCCTGTACAGCATGGCCGCAGGCTTCGGCATGGCCATGACGACGGACCGTTTCCGGCAGATGTTCGCAGAGATGGAGCGCTCGCCGGCGCTCAGTTTCATGGCCGGGCTGCTGGTCTTCTCGATCGGCACGACGATCCTGCTCATTCATCCCTCAAGCACCAGATGGCCCGACATCCTGGTCGCGATCATGGGCTGGGGCGCGGCCATTGAAGGGCTGCTCTTCCTCGCAGCACCGCAGGTCATGTGGGCCATCGCCCGCCCGTTCCTGAAGGCCGGCACCCGGCTCTGGGGCTATATCGCGCTCGCGCTCGGCATTGCCCTTGTCATCATCGGCTGGTTCGAAGTCGAACGCACCACCGTCACCCTTGTTTGATCCCTTGTCTGATCCCTTTTCCAAAACCTGTCCCGAAAGAGAGTAACCCCCATGGCTGATATCCCCGCCCGCACCGAAATCGGCGTCACCACCGGCCCCATTCGCGGCTCGAAGAAAATCCATGTCGCCGCCCAGACGGGCTCCGGCGTGCGCGTGGCGATGCGCGAAATCCAGCTGGAGGAGGGCGAGGAACCGGTCCGCGTCTATGACACGTCGGGCCCCTATACCGACCCGCAAGCCCATATCGACATCATGGCCGGCCTACCGGCGCTGCGGCGCGACTGGATCATGGCGCGCGGCGATGTGGAGAGCTATGACGGCCGCGACACCAAGCCGGAGGATAACGGCCAGCTCGGGCCGGACCGTTCCGGCGGCGTCGACCCCTTTCCCAATGTCGTCAAGCGGCCGCTGCGCGCCAAGCCCGGCATGAACGTCTCCCAGATGCATTATGCGCGCAAGGGCATCGTCACACCGGAGATGGAATATGTCGCCGAGCGCGAAAATCTCGGCCGTGCCCGTCAGGCCGAATATGTTCGCGACGGCGAGAGCTTCGGCGCGTCCATCCCCGATTATGTCACCCCCGAATTCGTCCGCGACGAAGTCGCCCGGGGCCGGGCGATCATCCCCAACAATATCAACCACCCGGAAAGCGAACCGATGGCCATCGGGCGCAACTTCCTCGTCAAGGTCAACGCCAATATCGGCAACTCGGCCGTCGCCTCCGATGTCGCGAGCGAGGTCGACAAGATGGTCTGGGCGATCCGCTGGGGCGCGGACACGGTGATGGACCTCTCCACCGGCCGAAACATCCACGACACCCGCGAATGGATCATCCGCAACGCCCCCGTCCCGATCGGCACGGTGCCCATCTATCAGGCGCTCGAAAAGGTCGGCGGCGTGGCCGAAGACCTGACCTGGGACATCTTCGCCGACACGCTGATCGAACAGGCCGAACAGGGCGTCGATTATTTCACCATCCATGCCGGCGTGCGGCTTCCCTACGTTCCGATGGCCGCGAAACGGATGACCGGCATCGTCAGCCGCGGCGGCAGCATCATGGCGAAATGGTGCCTCGCGCATCACAAGGAGAGCTTCCTCTACGAACGCTTCCCCGAAATCTGCGAGATCATGAAGGCCTATGACGTGGCCTTCTCCCTGGGCGACGGCCTGCGCCCTGGTTCCATTTACGACGCGAACGACGAAGCCCAGTTCGCCGAACTCTATACGCTGGGCGAGCTGACGAAAGTCGCCTGGGAACAGGATGTGCAGGTGATGATCGAAGGCCCCGGCCATGTGCCGATGCACAAGATCAAGGAGAATATGGAAAAGCAGCTCGAAGCCTGCGGCGAAGCGCCCTTCTACACGCTCGGGCCCTTAACGACGGACATCGCGCCCGGTTACGACCATATCACCAGCGGCATCGGCGCCGCCCAGATCGGCTGGTACGGCACGGCGATGCTCTGTTACGTCACGCCGAAGGAGCATCTCGGCCTGCCCGACCGCGACGATGTGAAAGTCGGCGTCGTCACCTACAAACTCGCCGCCCACGCCGCCGACCTCGCCAAGGGCCATCCCGCCGCGCAGGTCCGCGACGATGCGCTCTCCAAGGCGCGCTTCGAGTTCCGCTGGCGCGACCAGTTCAACCTCTCCCTCGACCCCGACACGGCCGAGGATTTCCACGACCAGACCCTGCCAGCCGAAGGCGCAAAGACCGCGCATTTCTGCTCGATGTGCGGGCCGAAATTCTGCAGCATGAAGATCAGCCAGGAGGTCAGAGATTTTGCTGCGAACAACCCGAACGGCATTTTGCTGGGCGATGCGGACAACGTAAAACCCGATGAAGCCGAGGCAGGCATGGAAGAGATGAGTGAGAAGTTCAACGAAGGCGGCGGCAAACTCTATGTGAAAGCCGACTAAATGGCATGGTTCAGGCGGCGCAAGCTATCCGCGCTCGACCTGTTGAACGGCGCGGCATGGAAATGTGGAAGCTGCGAGATCGAGCATCATGGCATGTTCGATCTCGGCGCCGACGCGCCCGATCATTGGGGCAAGGTCGATACGATAGAGCCCAATGACGCGCTGCGCTTCGACGGCGATTTCCTCTCGGAGGATTTTTGCGTTCTGGACGGCGAGCATTTCTTCGTCCGCTGCGTCTTCGAAATTCCCGTGCATGGCGTCGCCGAGAAATTCGGGTTTGGTGTTTGGTCGACCCTGTCGCGCGAGAATTTCGAAATCTATGTCGAGGGCTTCGATAACGGTCAGTTTCAGAATGACGGCCCATGGCCCGGCTGGTTCGGCAACCGACTCAACTTTTTCGAAGACACCCGAAATGTGCCCTGTTGGGTATATCCGCAACCTGATCGCCTGCGCCCGACCGTAGCGCTCGAAAACCCCGATCACGATCTATCGGTTGCGCAGAATGAAGGAATCCCGCCGGAGCGATTGCTGGAGCTGTATGAAGCTTATGGGCATCGGCCTCCCCGCCTTTACGCCCGTTCCCGCCAATAGCTGGACGCCGCGTAGGTAGGCCGCATTCATTGGCCATCTGGCCGAGACGCGCTGTGTTCGCACGGCTGCCGCCAAGGTCGGGATGAGCCGGGAGGGGGCCTATCGGCTGCGGCGGAGAAGGGGCGTCGAGTGTCAACCGCCGCACCCCGCCGTCGATGCCGCCATTTGACGCCCCCGGGCCCGGGGCGCATGTTCGCCCGGCATCGCGGCACCCATGCTGCGGGCATGGGGGAGCAACAGCATGACAGATCAGGCAGGCCGGGCACCGGGCATAGTGAGCAAGGCGCTGATGACCGTCGGCATCGGCATTTTCACCTTCATACCGCCGGTCGTCGACATATTGACGCCGACCCATGTCTTCCATCCCGACTGGACGGCGCATGCGCGGTTCCACACCATGTGGGCGATCCTCTCTGCCTCGGCGATGGGGCTGCTGGCGCTCTGGTTCCTCTGGCGCTTCCGGGCCGACCGGCGGCTGGGCGCGCATGTCGCCGGGGCGATCGGCAGCTTCGTGCTCGGCGCGTTCATGATCGCGGCGGCGGCGATGCCGCTTTATGGCGGGGCGCTCAGCGATCCGGACGGCGTGCCGCCGCTCGCTGGCGGAATCGACGCCAATCTCGTGACCTTCGGCGCGGCGCTGCTGCTGGTGCTCGCCGGCTGGCGCATGGCGGTGCGCGGCGGCCAATAAAGGCGGCACGCGGCCCGGAGCTTCCTAGTACCGTGCCCCGAGCTTGCCGAGCCGGAGGTTGCCGAAGGCCAACATTCGCACTTCTTTTTCCAGCGTTACAGAGAAGAACGGAGCCCCGACCGGCTCGGCCCGGACGGAATTTGGCCATCGATCCCGCGAATCCGCTTCCTTATCCGCCGACCGACAAACCTGCGGCATCGCCTATTGCGCCGCCTTCCCGATACTATAAGGCAAAATCATGGAGGGGCTTGACGATATGGCTACCAAATTCGCCGATGCGGCGCTGCGCCAATGACGCGACCGATCACAATTTCTGCCTTACTGCTGGCCCTTGGCTGCGCGCTCTTCACAGCGCCTCCGGCGCACGCGGAAGCCCCCAGCGAAGGGGCGGAGGGCGTTGCGCCCGCGGCGGCGGCGTTTGACCGGCTCATGGCGCTGGAAGGCGTCTGGCATCTTGCCGGACGGCCCGAACACGGGCTGCGCATCCGCTTTTATCCCACCGCGCGGGGAAGTGTTCTGGTCGAGGAATGGACGGTCAACGGCCAGCCCCATTCGCTGACCCTTTATCACCGCGACGGGGACGCGCTGCTCGCAACTCATTATTGCCCGCAAGGCAATCAGCCCCGCATGATAGGCGTACCGGATGCCGATGGTGCAATCCGCTTCGCCTTTCGCGACGCGACCGATCTCGATCCGGCGACCGAGCAATACCAGCATGACTTGTGGTTCGCGCTTGCCGATCCTGACCATATCACCCGCAGCGAAATCTATCGCGATGGCGAAGACGGAGAGCATCCGTCCGCGCTCGAACTGGAACGGGCCGGCACGGAAGGCCGATAATTCCGCGCTTCTGGCTGCGCTTTCCGATGCCGATCGGCGGGCTGGCCGGGCGCACCCCGCATTGCCGGGCGGGTGAAACACGCCCTTCGGTGTCAACCGGGCGCGCCGCGCCGCCGCGCCTATCCGCCGGTCTTATCCGGCAATCGCATCCCAGATCAGCTTGCCGCCCAGCGCCACCATCAGCAGGTAGATCAGCGTGTAGAAGCGCGCGGCGTCCATCCGGCGGATCAGCCAGACGCCAAGAAAGGTGCTGGCGATGGCCAGCGGCATGAGCAGCACCGAGGCGGTGAGATTCTCGCGCGTGAACTCACCGAGCGCGGCATAGGCGGGGACTTTCATCCAGTTGATCGCGGCGAACAGGATCGAGCTGGTGCCGACAAAGGTGAGGTGCGGCAATTTGCGCGGGGTGAGCCACATCTGCATCGGCGGGCCGCCGGCATGGGCGATCTGGCTGGTAAAGCCGGTCGCCACGCCGAAAAGGCTGCCGACCCAGCCCGGCGAGTTCGACGCGGCGACGATCCGGCCGCCGCGCTCCAGCCAGAGCCGGTAGAGCCCGAAACCGAGCGTGATGCCGCCCAGCGCGCCGGTAACCGCGCTCATCGGCAGGGTCGCGGCGAAGGCATAGCCGAGAAGGATGCCGAGCGCCGCGCCGGGCAGCATCCAGCCGACCGCCCAGCGGCTCCAGCTTTTGCGGAAACTCCACACGCTGACCACATCCTGCACGATCAGGATCGGCAGCAGGATCGCCGCCGCCCGGGTCGGCGCGACACTGAGCGCGAAAATCGGCGTCGCCAGCGCCCCGAGCCCGGCAAATCCGCCCTTGGCCAGGCCAAGGATAAACACGGCGAGGCAGGCAATGGCGATGGTTGGAAGGTCGTAGGACATGGCGCACGCCATAACGGGCCCGCGCTATTGCACAAGACGGGGCGGCGGCGCCGTTCGGGCCGGGATTTGCGCCCGGCGGCTATCGGGCCTAGCCTCCCGCTTCGGGCCCGGGGGTATTCACAATAACGGGCCTGTTGGGGGGAGAGGTTTCATGATTGGACGGTTTAGCTATTTGCAGGTTGCCCTGGTGGCATTCGGGGCGGTTTTCTGCCTGGTTTATCCGCTCGCCCTGGTCTGGCCATCGGGCTGGATGTGGCATGAGGGGCCGCCGACGGCCTCGCACTATTATATGATGATCGTCGGCGTTTATGCGACGCTGGGCCTGTTCCTGATCCGCGCCGCCGCCGATCCGCAGGCCCATCGCTCGCTGATCTGGTTCACGGTCTGGTCGAGCGTCGTCCATGCCGGGATCATGGCGGTGCAGGCGACGGGCAATCCGGAACATATGGGCCACATGACCGGCGATGTGCCCGCTCTGCTGCTGGTTGCGGTGGTGCTCGGGCTGCTGATGCGGACCAAACCGCAAAGCTGAAGAGTCGCGCGGGGCTGCCTTTACCGGCGGCCCATGCGGGCGACTACAGTGACAAAGAAGGCGGTCGACCAGCCGAGCAGGATCACGCCGTTCACGCCCTCTATCGCGGCGACCATCTGCCAGGCGGCGAGGAAACCCTCATCGTCATAGCCGATCGTCGAATAGGTGATGGTGGAAAAATAGACGGCTTCGGGAAGATTGGGCAGCGCGCCGAGCCAGAGATAGAGAAAGCCATAGGCCCAGATCTCCACGCCGTGCACCAGGAACAGGCCGAGGACGAGCATCAGGGTGACGGCCATGCCACGCGGCGACATCGGGTGGATGTTGGCGCTCGCCTCCTCCTTCGCCTCAAGCCTGAGCAGGCGCGAGAGCACGAACAGGCCGATGCCGTGTATGAGAACGGTCAACACAACCATGAGCGTGGAAACGATAAGCGAGGCCAGCATGCCGCCTTCTCCCGGCGCGGAGCGGGGCCGTCAAGGCCTCCCGGCAAAGGGCGCGGGAAATCGCTCAGGCATCGATCATCGCTTTCAGCCGTTCGGCCTGCCGCCGCCATGCGGATTCGCCCTCGGCGCTCCCACCCGCTGCCTCGAGCAGCGCGTCGACCGTCATGTCGACCCAGGCGGTCCACTGGGCCATCGGTATGTCGCCATAATTGCGGTGCAGGTCGACAAAATTGACAATCGTGGTGTTCACCCACCAGGCGCCTTCGGCCAGCCCGCACAGGGCCTCCAGCGTTTCATTGACCATGCGGCCCGCGGCGGCCTCGACATGGGGAAACAG
>JBPOET010000061.1:0-8163 GCA_051251675.1 Parasphingopyxis sp.
TGTCACCATAGGGCGATGCGGCGACACAATCTGCGGACGCATTGCCCGCATTCTGGTGCGGACGCCCGACGAGGACCAGCGCGACGTCAACAATCCCGACGCCAACCTGCGCAACCGCCCTATCGAAGGTTTGCGCGTGCTGTCAGGCTTTCGGCTTGACGGCGACCGCTACCGACATGGCCGGATCTACGATCCGGAAAGCGGGCGTAGCTATAATGCGCGTTTGCGACTTAACGCCGACGGCTCCCTCAGGGTCACCGGCTGTCTCTCCATCGGTTGGCCCTGCCGGTCGCAAACCTGGACCCGGCGTTAGTTCGTCGGATTTTAGGGCGTCGGACTTTTTGTCTGTCAGAATTTCGCTGGTGCGAAATCGCGGCACCGGCCCACTCCCCCTCCCGGCCTCCCACAGGGTACACTCAATGGGAGGCCGGGAGGGGGAGCGGGCGGAGATGACCCAGGCTCCGACGGCGCGAAGCGTCGATGGATATCATCGAAGGGCGGTGGCGCGCCTGAGGCGAAGCCGAGGGTCTGACAAACCGGATTACGCCTTCACCACTTCCTGCTCGATCGTGCCGAAAGTGGCGTGGCCATGCTCGTCTTCCATCCAGATGCGCACCGTGTCGCCGTGCGAGAGGAAGGGGGTCTTCATCTCGCCCTCGAGGATCTTCTCGACCATGCGAACTTCGGCGAGACAGCTGTAACCGAGCCCGCCCTGGTCGATCGGCTTGCCCGGGCCGCCATCGGCATCGCGGTTGGAGACGGTGCCCGATCCGATAATCGAACCGGCGATCAGGTTGCGCGTCTTGGCGAGATGCGAGACGAGCGTCCCGAAATCGAAAGTCATGTCCTCGCCCGCATCGGCCCGCCCGAACGGCTCGTCGTTCAGATCGACCATCAGGGGGCCATGCAGCTTGCCGTCCTTCCAGCCCGGCAGCTCGTCCGGCGTCACGAACACCGGCGAAAAGGCGCTGGCCGGCTTGGATTGCACGAACCCGAAACCCTTGCCGAGCTCGGCGGGGATCAGGTTGCGCAAAGACACATCGTTGACGAGCCCCACCAGCAGGATCGCGCCGAGCGCCTCTTCGCGGCTCGCGCCCTGCGCCACATCGCCGGTGACGACCACGATCTCGGCCTCGAGATCGCAGCCCCATTCCTCGTCGGGCAGCGGGATCGGATCGCGCGGGCCGATAAAACTGTCCGATCCGCCCTGATACATGAGCGGGTCTTCCCAGAAGCTGTCGGGGATTTCGGCCCCGCGCGCCTGCCGCACCAGTACGACGTGATTCACATAGGCCGAGCCATCCGCCCATTGATAGGCGCGGGGCAGTGGCGATGCCGCATCATGCTCGTGAAACCGTTGCTTGGGTATTGCGTCATGCGCCAGATCCGTCGCCAGGAGTTCAAGCTGCGGCGCGACTTTATCCCAGTCGTCGAGCGCGGCCTGCAACGTCGGCACGATATGCGATGCATCCGCGCACCAGGCGAGATCATGGCTGACAACAACCAGTTGCCCGTCCCGGCCTGCCTTAAGCGATCCCAATTTCATCTGTATCTCCTGAATGAATAGGCCCTCATAGCCCGGTGAACCATCCCGGTCCAAAGGCGTTTTGCGCTAGTCGAAAATATCGCCCACGCTTTCCCGGAGCAGGCCTTCCCTGGCGATCCTCAGATTCATGTAGGTGGCCGTCAGGGCCGGATAGGTGATGACCAGTGTCAACGACCCCAGCATGGATTGCAGAACCGTCGCCAGCATCATGCCGGAAAATGGGCTGGCCGCGCCGGACATGTCGAACGTCATCATCGGCATCGTCGCCGCGCTCAGCGTGCCGGAAACCATCATCACCACAATGGAAAAGATGATGACCATCGCCAGAAGCTTCCAGCGATGCCCGCGTGTCAGCGCCCAGCTTCGCCCCAGCGCCCTGATCGGGCCGAGATGCTCCTGGATTGCAGCGGGAATGGCGGCGATCCAGACAACGGCGAGAAACAGCAACAGGGGGAAAACCACGAACAGCATGACGAGCAATATGGAAAGGCTGGCGGCGATCAGTCCGTCAGGATTGGAAAAGCCCTCCGTGAAAGAAATCCCGGCCAGTCCGAAAATCGCGATCGCGGGCAGCCCGGCGATGACGAGCATGGCCAGATAATAGATCAGCATAATTCCCAGCACCGGGAAAAAATGGCGCAGCGCGGCGGAAACCGCCTGGCCAATGGACGGCGGCGTCTCGTCCGGCCTTTGCAGCGCCACCCAGGATATCGCCGTCTGCGCAAATAGGCCGCACAGGATCAGTACCAGCCAGCCGCCCCCGAGAAGCAATCCCCAATCGGTCAATATCTGCCCGAAATCCGGTGATGTCACGCCAAACAGACCGTCCATGACATCGAGCGTAACAGCCGAATAGATGGCGTTCGGCACACCCGCAAAGATCAGCGCCAGGCCCGTCATCAGAAGAAAATTGCGACCGATCGTCGAAAACATGTCGTTGACGGTCGCGCCAAAGCTGAACCGGGGGTTGTCCGAAGGTGGCGTCGCCATTGTTTCTCCTACGCTCGCAGCGAGTTATGGGCAGACCGGTTTTTCTTATTGGCCCGGAAATGTCCAGCCCAGCCTCGCCATGGGACGAAAGGCGCGATATGCAGTCTGTGGTCGCAAGGGGATTTCGAAACGTATGACGGCAGCGGCACCGCCAACCGGAAATGGAAATGCGCAGACATTCGATCAGGCTTATCGCGAGCTGATCGAGAGCGATCGTTTTCAGACGGAGATGGCAGAGTTCGAACCGCCCGTGCCCCGCGAACCTCCAGACTGGCTCGCCGACTTGCTTCGCTGGCTCGAAACGCTTGGCCCTGTCTGGCAGGGACTTTTCTGGATTGTCGTCGGAGGCCTTGCCGCGATCATCCTGTTCAGCATCGGGCGTGCACTATACCGCCGCTTTTCCGACCCGCCGGCCAGAGATGAAGCGGTTGAAGAGGACACCGAAGACTGGCGTCCCGAAGCCAAAGCAGCCCATGGGCTGCTGGGCGAGGCCGACGCGCTGGCTAAACAGGGCCGCTATGCGGAAGCCGCGCATCTGCTGTTGTTCCGGAGCATTGTCGATATTGAGGAACGACTGCCCGATTTCATGCGCCCCGCACTGACCAGCCGCGACATTGCCGACGCCGACGCCCTCCCCGCCCAGGCCCGCACCGCCTTTTCGTCCATTGCCCGCATTGTCGAGCGCGGCATTTTCGCCGTCCGCCCGGTCGACGAACAAGGCTGGACGGAGGCGCGGTCGGCCTATGAACGCTTCGCCTTTGGCAAGAGCTGGGCATGAGCGAAAACGTATCTCCCTTCCGTGCACGGACCGTGATCCTGATCGTGATTGCCGGCGTGGTCGGCTTCGCGGCCTTCCTGCTCCTTTCCGCCTACGCCCCCGAAATTCGCAGCGGCCGCGATGGCCGCGCGCACGGCCTTTCGACATCGGCAGTGGGTTTCCGCGGCGTATATATGCTGCTCGAGAATACGGGTGCCGATGTCCGTTATGTGCGCAGCGAAGCGATGCTGGAAAATCCGGGACTGACCCTCCTCACGCTCGAACCGGGCAGCAATGCCGAACGGGTGGAAACGCTGCTCGACGAGGGATCCGGGCCGTTGCTGATCGTCCTTCCGAAATGGGGCACCATGCCGGTCGACGGCGAGCGGGATCGGGTCCAGTGGTTTCGGTCGGACTTGGGGGCAAGCATCACATCGATGCTGTCCCCCGTCGCCGATATTTCCGTTTCGACGAGCGCGACGCCCGCCGGATCGCGCCTGCAGAGCGGCATGCTGAGCCAGGTCGAATTCCGGACGCCGGACAGCCTGCAGACCATCTCCGGCCCGGCATTGATGCCGCTGATGGAAACCGCAAAGAACGAATTCGTCCTGGCCCAGATCAGCGACACCGATACCTACATCCTTTCCGATCCCGATTTCCTCAACAACCAGATGCTGGCCGATCCCGCCCGCGCCCGCTCGGCGCTGTTGCTGCTTGCCGAACTCAACGAAACGGGCGGCCCTTACTGGTTCGAACTCGTCGCCAACGGCTTTGGCGGCGCCCGCAACCTGTTGACCCTGGCCTTCGAACCGCCGTTTCTTGCGTTGACCCTGTGCCTGCTCGCCGCTGCGCTGCTGGCCGGCGTGCAGGCCATGTACCGCTTCGGCCCGGCATTGAGGCCCGCGCGCGCAATCGCCTTTGGTAAGCGCGCGCTGGTCGACAACAGCGCCGAACTGTTGCGCGTCGCCAGGCGCGAACATTTGTCGAGCGAACGCTATGCCGCAATGACGCGCGAAGCGGCGGTCGCCGCGATAGGCAATCCGCGCCAGCTCAGCGGCGAGGCGCTGGACCGCTGGCTCGACGGACTGGGACCAGCGACCATGCCCCGATTTACAACGCTCGCCCTTGCGGCCGAGCGCGCGCAGAACCGCCAGGATATCCGCAACGCCGCACGGGCGCTTTACGACTGGAGAAAGGCCGTAACTCATGAAGGTTGAAGACATCAAACCGCTGGGCCAGAGCATTCATGCCGAAATCGCCAAGGCGATCGTCGGACAGGAAGAGATTGTCGATCACCTGCTGATCGCGCTGTTTTCTTCCGGCCATTGCCTGCTCGAGGGGCCGCCGGGAACCGCCAAGACATTCCTCGCGCAGTGTTTCTCGCGCTCACTGGGGCTCGACTATGGCCGCATCCAGTTCACGCCCGACCTGATGCCGAGCGATATTATCGGCGCGAACCTGTTCAACTTCCAGACCAGCGAGTTCAAGCTCACCCGCGGACCGATCTTCTGCGAATTGCTGCTCGCCGACGAGATCAACCGCACGCCGCCCAAAAGCCAGGCGGCCCTGCTCGAAGCGATGCAGGAACGCGCGGTCACCATCGATGGCGAAACCTACACACTCTCGGATCGCTTCATGGTCGTCGCGACCCAGAACCCGATCGAGCAGCAGGGCGTCTATCCGCTGCCCGAGGCGCAGCTCGACCGCTTCCTCTTCAAGCTTGCCGTTGGTTATCCGAGCGAGGAGGAAGAACAGAAGATCGTCGCCGTGCACGGCAGCCGGTTCGGGGCGCCCAAGGCCGCAGATTTCGCGATCGAATGCGTGGCCGATGCGGCAACCGTCGCCTCCGCAATCGAGGTCGTCGCCGGCGTGAAGCTTGTCCCCGATGTGACCAACTATATCGTTTCCCTGATCCGGGCGACCCGCGAAACCGCAGAACTGGATGCCGGCGCCAGCCCGCGCGCGGCCGCGATGCTGGCCAGCGCCGCGCGCGCTCGCGCCGCGCTTGACGGCCGGGACTATGTGATTCCCGACGATGTGAAGGCGCTCGCGCCCGCCGTGCTGCGCCACCGCGTTATCCTCTCCGCCGCCGCCGAGATCGACGGGCGCGATCCCGACAGCATTGTGGAGAAACTGATCGAACAGGTCGAAGCGCCCCGGTGATGCAGGCATGATCTATCCGACCGCCCGTTCGGTTGTGCTGATGGCGCTGGGCGCCCCGGCCGCGCTCGTCATCGGCGTGGTCGTCCCGCGATATTGGTATTTCGGGCTGGTCTGGATCGCGATCATCGGCGCGCTCATCCTGCTCGATGCGCTGACGGCAAAGCGCGCGCGCCGGCTGGATGCCGAGATCGACAAGCCCGGCACGGTCGGTGTCGGCGAAGCCTTTACGGTGACGAGCCGGCTGTGCTTCCGGAAAGGCGATGGCACGATCGAAACGCGCGGGACGCCGGGGCGGATCGAAGTCGCACTGAGCATCGACGAGAAGCTCGATGCAGGCGGCGGGCGACGCGGCCGGACTTTCATGATCGAGGGCCGGGCCGAACATGACGCTATCTTCACCGCCAATCGCCGCGGCAAGGCGACGATCGGGCATCTCTGGGCCCGCTGGACGGGACCGCTCGGACTCGCCTGGATTCAGACGCGCGACCATTTCGGCGCGGAAATCCTCGTCACGCCGAATATCGGGTTCATCCAGGACAAGGGCATCCAGCTCTACCTGCGCGACGCCGCTTACGGCCTGATTGCCCAGCTCGACCGGGGCGACGGCTCCGAGTTTGATTCGATGACCGAATTCCAGTCCGGCATGGACCGGCGGACGATCGACTGGAAACAGTCCGCTCGGCACACGACATTGCTGGCCAAGGAATATCGGACCGAACGCAACAACCATATCGTTTTCGCGCTCGATGCGGGGCGGACGATGTGCGAGCCGATCGACGGGCTGCCGCGGATAGACCGGGCAATCTCGGCGGCGCTGCTGACCGGCTATGTCGCACTGAAGGCCGGCGACCGGGCGAGCCTGTTCGCCTTTGCCGGGCGGCCGCAGATCGCCAGCCCCACCGTTACCGGCGCGCGGGCCTTTTCCGCCCTGCAGCGCGCCGCCGCCGATATCGATTATGCGCCGGAAGAGAGCAATTATACGCTCGCCCTGACGACGCTGGCCGCACAGCTCCATCACCGGTCGCTGGTCATTGTCTTCACGGATTTCGCGGACCCGACCAGCGCCGAGCTCATGCTCCGCTCCGCCGGCCGTCTGCTCGACCGGCATCTCGTTCTCTTCGTTGTGCTGCGCGATGCCGAACTGACGGCGCTGGCGCAAAAAAGGCCCGAGGAAACCGGTGACGTTTCCCGCGCCGTGGCGGCGAACGCATTGCTGCGCGAACGGGCGATCGTCATCGCGCGGCTGCAGCGAATGGGCGCGCATGTGCTCGAAGCGAGCCATGACGAGGTCGGAACACGGCTGGTTGCCAATTATATCGACCTCAAACGCAGGAGCCTGATCTAGATGGATCGCCTAGCCAATCAGGCGGTGTTCAGCAGCAGCACCTTCCGCGCCGAGCGCGAAGCGGACTGGGCGCGGCTCGAAGAGTTGCTGCGGCGGGCCGAGGGCGGGTCGGTCAAGCGGCTGTCCGACGAAGACCTGCTCGAACTGCCGATCCTGTACCGCTCGGCGCTCTCGGCGCTTTCCGTGGCGCGCGCCACATCGCTCGACATGGCGCTGATCGCCTATCTGGAAGGGCTCTGCACCCGCGCCTATTTCTTCGTCTATGGCGTGCGCACCAGTTTCGGCCAGCGGGCGATGCGCTTTTTCGCCGAGGACTGGCCCGCTGCGATCCGGGCCCTGTGGCGCGAAACACTGGTGTCCATCGCCCTCATACTGGCCGGCACGCTGGCCGCCTATCTGCTCGTCGCCAACGATCCGAACTGGTTCAGCGCGATTGTTCCAGGCGGGCTTGCGGGAGATCGGGGCCCGGACGCAACGACCGAAGTCTTGCGCGCAACGCTTTACGACGATGGCGGGGAAAGCCCGCTGGGCGTGTTTGCGACCTATCTGTTCACCCATAATTCGCAGGTGTCGATATTCGCCTTTGCGCTGGGTTTTGCCTTTGGCGTGCCGACCGCGTTGCTGATGGTTTACAATGGCGCGATCCTGGGCGCCATGATCGCCTTGTTCACCGGCAACGGGCTCGGTTTCGAACTTGGCGGCTGGCTGCTCATCCATGGCTCCACGGAGCTGTTCGCCATTGCACTGGCGGGCGCGGCGGGGCTTCACATCGGCACCCGGATGATGTTTCCGGGAGAGCAAACCCGCCTTGCCGCGGCCCGCAACGCCGGGCGCACGGCGGCAACGGCGATGATAGGCGTGATCGTCATGTTGCTTTTTGCCGGTTTGCTGGAAGGCTTTGGCCGCCAGCTCATCACCGATGACTGGACCCGCTATGCGATAGCGGCTTTGATGATCACAGTCTGGTGCGCCTATTTCTATATTCCGAGGCTCAACCATGGCGAGCGCTAGCCCCGTTTATACGGCCGCGCACGCCGAACGTACGCTGATTACGCCCGAGGGCGTGGACCTGCGCCTGAAACTGGCGACGGCCGGCCAGCGGGCGGGCGCCTTCATTCTCGATTTTCTGTTGCTGATCGCGATTCTGGTGGTCTTTTCGATCGCCGTTATCGCCGCCGGACTCGGAACGCTCGGCACAGGATCGGTCGACGGTATGGAGATTGTCGGCGTAATCTGGCTGCTCGGCTTTTTCCTGCTCCGGAACTTCTACTTCATTGCGTTCGAAATGGGCCGGCGCTCGGCAACGCTCGGCAAGCGTATCATGGGGCTGCGCGTCGTCGCCCGCGATGGCGGCCGGCTAAC
>JBPOET010000062.1:0-8022 GCA_051251675.1 Parasphingopyxis sp.
CGAGAAACCAGCGTTCGGCAAAACAATTGGGTTCGGCTGCCTGATCGGCCAGTACGATCCATTGTGCGGCGATGCTCGCCGAGAGCGCATCGGGTGACTGAAAACTACAGATCAGTTTTGAATTGCCGGTAACGCTGATCGGACGAGTGCGGGCGCCGAGCAAAGCGCGCCGGGATGCCAGGGTCGTTTCCGTCGGTATTGGATGGGTTTCACCCGCGTACATGCGCTTGTTCTCCGGTGCCTGATATGCAGACCAGTACGCGGTTGAGGTTAAATGTTTTTTTACGGGCGCGGTTAGCGGAGAGGGTTAATTTTTCCGCGCAGAATACCGGTGCCAAAGAAAAAGCCCCGCCGGACGAATCCAGCAGGGCCAAGGTTCAGGAACCGGATAGCTGTCACATATTTGCCGCAATTGCAACAATCGCGGACAGGCAAGAAAAAACCCGCCCGGATTGCTCCGGACGGGTTTTCAACTTTAGGCCGTCATTGCCCGAGGTCTAGGCAGCGCCCGCTGCCAGGGCAGCAAGCAACAACAGCGCCACGATGTTCGTAATCTTGATCATCGGGTTCACGGCCGGGCCAGCAGTATCCTTGTAAGGATCGCCAACCGTATCGCCGGTCACCGCGGCATGATGGGCATCAGAGCCCTTGCCGCCATGGTTGCCGTCTTCGATATATTTCTTTGCATTGTCCCATGCACCGCCACCTGCGGTCATGGAAAGCGCCACGAAGAGACCGGAAACGATAACACCGAGGAGCAGCGCGCCAAGAGCGGCAAAGCCATTGGCCTGACCCGCCACGAAGGTGATCACGAAATAGACCACGATCGGCGCGAGCACCGGCAGCAGCGAAGGAACGATCATTTCCTTGATCGCAGCCTTGGTCACGAGATCGACCGTGCGGGCATAGTTGGGACGTGACGTGCCATCCATGATGCCCTTGTCGGCAGCGAACTGCGCGCGAACGTCTTTTACAACGTCACCGGCAGCGCGGCCCACGGCGGTCATGCCCATGGCTCCGAAGAGGTAAGGCAGCAGTGCGCCGAGCAAGAGGCCGACAATCACATAGGGATTTTCAAGGCTGAAGCTGACCGCCAGGTCCGGGAAGAACTCTGCAAGGTCAGCCGTATAGGCCGAGAACAGCACCAGCGCGGCGAGACCGGCGGAGCCGATGGCATAGCCTTTGGTCACGGCTTTGGTCGTGTTGCCGACCGCATCGAGCGCATCGGTCTTCTCGCGAACGCTTTCGTCCAGGCCGGACATTTCGGCGATACCGCCGGCATTATCCGTAACCGGGCCATAAGCATCAAGTGCGACAACCATGCCGGCAAGCGCCAGCATTGCGGTGGCCGCAAAGGCGATACCGATCAGGCCGGCAAGCTGGTAGGCCGCGACGATGCCGATCACGATAACCAGAGTCGGCAGGGCCGTTGCTTCAAGTGATATGGCCAGGCCCTGGATCACATTCGTGCCGTGACCGGTTTCGGACGCTTTGGCGATCGACTTGACCGGGCGATAATTGGTGCCGGTGTAATATTCGGTGATCCAGATGATCAGGCCGGTCACACCCAGGCCAACCATCATCGACCAGAACAGATCCATGCCATTAAAGCCGACAGTGCCGTCCGAAGCTGCAACAACCTCGGCGGTCATGTCGCCAAGCGTATATTGGGTGGCGAAATAGATGGCCGGGATCGAAAGGATCGCGGTCGTCAGGAAGCCCTTGTAAAGCGCACCCATGATCGAATTGCTTGATCCCAGACGCACCATATAGGTGCCGATGATCGAG
Source organism: Parasphingopyxis sp. (assembly GCA_051251675.1). Lineage (GTDB taxonomy): Bacteria > Pseudomonadota > Alphaproteobacteria > Sphingomonadales > Sphingomonadaceae > Parasphingopyxis. The sequence goes on from JBPOET010000062.1 coordinate 1,789, forward strand.
GTAATGATGCACACGCCGCCGATCAGCAGCGGAAGGACCATCAGGCTTGTGAGGACGCCTGCGGAAACTGCTTCGCTGAGCAGCAGTGCCAGCAGCACCATGGTGGCACCAACCGTCACGACATAGGTTTCGAAAAGATCGGCTGCCATGCCGGCGCAATCGCCGACATTGTCACCGACATTATCGGCGATGGTGGCCGGGTTGCGGGGATCGTCTTCGGGAATGCCGGCTTCCACCTTGCCGACGAGATCGGCACCGACGTCGGCGGCCTTGGTAAAGATACCGCCGCCGAGACGCGCGAAGATCGAAATCAGCGATGCGCCAAAGGCGAGTGCCACGAGAGCGTCGATAACTTCGCGGCTATTGGCTTCGATGCCCATCGAGAAAACGAGAACATAGAAGAATACCGAGATGGCGAGGAGCGCGAGACCGGCAACGAGCATGCCCGTAACGGCGCCTGCCCGGAATGCTACGGTAAGACCGCTCTGGAGGCTGTCGCTGGCGGCCTGCGCGGTGCGGACATTGGCGCGAACCGAGATGTTCATGCCGATATAGCCTGCAACGCCGGACAGGATGGCGCCGATCAGAAAGCCGATCGCGGAGAGATTGCCGAGGAAAAACCAGACCAGGGCGGCGACAACAATGCCGACCATGCCGATCGTACGGTACTGGCGGCCCAGATAGGCTTGCGCGCCTTCCTGGATAGCGCCGGCAATGCTTTGCATTTTTTCGTTACCAGCGCTTGCGGCAAGCACCTGGCGGCTGGTCACAATGCCATAGAGAACGGCGAGAAAACCGCACACAATGGCTGCGACAACAATCGTCATCGGTTCAATAGTCATTTGGCTCAAAGCCCCCTTTGAAAGCGTGTTCCGCATAGAAAAATGCGCCCGAAACGGACGCAGCGGAGTTAAGCTGGCTATAGAGGGACCGCTGGGGTTTTTGCAAGCCGGTTCGTCGGCGCTACCGGGCCTGGCCGTTTACGATCAATGCTCCCAGCCCAGGGTTTCGGGGAGCGGCAGGGGGCGTCCCCCTTCCTGCAGGGCTAGGCCATTGCCGGCCTCGACAAGACCGACGCACTGGATGCGGGCGCCCAGCCCCTCGGCCACGGTTTCGATCTGACGCCGGGACCGGGGCGGGGCGGCAAAGAGCAGTTCGTAATCGTCGCCGGCTGTCGCCGCTTCGATCGAGGCTTTGCGCGTATCGCCCCATACGCCGACAAGGGTGGAAGAAAGCGGCACATCGATGCTTTCGATCGCAATGGCCACGTTGCTGGCCTTCGCCATGCGCTCGGCGTCGATCAACAGGCCGTCCGACACATCCATCATTGCGGAAACGAGGGGCGCCAGTTTCTGGCCGAGTTCGAGTTGCGGTACTGGTCGGCGATAGGCCTGCAACAATTCCTCCGGGCCTTCCAGTTCACCCTTTGCAATCGAAAGGCCAACCCCCGCATCGCCCAGCGTTCCGCTCACCCACAGATCGTCGCCCGGTGATGCGCCGTCGCGTCCGGGCACGAATTCCGCTTCGCCGATCGCTGTCATGCCGAAGTGCCGGGCCGAGCCCTCGGGTACGCGCACCGTATCGCCGCCGATCAGCGGACAGCCATATCTGGCCAGCGCCTCGCCCAGACCTGCCGCGAAACGCGCATCCCAGTCCCCATCGCCCGACAGGCTATAAGCCATCAGCGCGGCGATCGGCTTCGCACCTTTTGCGGCTAGGTCTGAAAGATTGGCGACGGCCAGTTTCCAGCCGATATCTTCGGGCGGATCGCCAGGCAGGAAATGCACATTTTCCACAATTGCGTCATGGGTCAGCACCAGGGTGCGCCCGGCAAAGGTGAGGACCGCAGCATCGTCTGTCAGCCCCCGCGCGGCCGGATGGGTGGCGAATGCGCGAAGCTTGTCGATAAAGGCCGATTCGCTGGACATAGGCTTCTGGCTAGCAGAGATTTCGGCGCAATATCTCTACAAAAGGTTGAGACGGGTCAGCCGCGCACATCCTTGGCGATGGCATCGAGCAGGCCGTTGACGAAACCCTTTTCGCGCTTGTCGTAAAAGGCATCGGCAACATCAATGTACTCGCCGATGATCGTGGCAACCGGCACATCGGCCCGTGCCAGCAATTCATAGGTGCCGGCGCGCAAAATCTGTTTCTGCGGGCGATCCAGCCGTTCGAGAGACCAGCCCTTGGCGAGCTTGCCCTCGATCAACGCATCGATTTCGGCGCGTCTTTTGTTGATACCCGACACCACATCGTCGAAAAAATCGACTTCGGCTTCGGCGAATTCGACATCCTCTACGGTCGCGCCGAGCCGGTAATCGTGAAATTCCTTGAGCAGCCGGGCGAGCGGCGTGCCCTCCATCTCCTGTTGATAGAGCGCCTGTACAGCGGCCAGCCGGGCGGCGGAACGGGATTGGGAACGCTGGGTCATGAGGCGGTTTTCATCCGTAGCTTGCCAAGAAAATCGCGTTTCCCGACGGCAACGCCCTGGGCGCGCAAAATATCATAGGCCGTAGCCGCGTGAAAATAGAAATTGGGCAGGGCGAAGGAGAGCAGGAAATTTTCCGCCGTGAACGGAATGACCGTCTCGCCGAACGAGAATTGCATATCGTTTCCGATAAAACCTTCGATTTCGGCCGGGTCGATCGCCTCGAGAGCCGAAGCGGCTGTGGCGAGCTTGGCTTCCAGTCCGGCAAAATCCGCCGGCGGTGCGGCGAGATCGGGCGAATAATTGCCAGCTCGCACGCCCGTGATCGCGCCAAGGGAATGTTCGGCGACCGCTTTCACCTGATAGGCGAAGGGCAGCATGTCTTCGATCAGCTTGGCTTGCAGCATATCCGCTTCCGAACGGCCCTCGGCAGCGCAGAAGGCCTTCGCCTTGTCGAGCAGGCCCGATACAGAGCCGATAATCTGAAGATTGGCCGGGATGACGGCGTCGTACAGCGAGATACTCATCATTCGTTCCTGCTTTCGGGTTCTCGTCTTGGTAGTCGCATCGCGACCGAGCGGGCATGGGCAGGCAGGCCTTCCGCCTCGGCCAGTCGCACGGCCGCCGGGCCGATTTCTTCAAGAGCCGGTCCGTCACAGCGCAGAAAACTCGTGCGCTTCATAAAATCGAGTACCGATAGCCCGGATGAAAAGCGAGCCCGGCGTCCGGTAGGCAAGACATGGTTCGGGCCGCCCACATAATCGCCAATGGCTTCGGGGGTCAGGCGGCCCAGAAAGACCGATCCGGCATGGCGGACGCGCGCGAAAAGGGCGTCGGGATCGGCCACCGCCAGTTCGAGATGCTCCGGGGCAAGCCGGTCGGAAAGCGGCAGGGCGTCGTCAAGCGTGTCGACGCAGATGATCGCGCCATTGTCCGCCCAGCTTGTTTGCGCGGTTTTCGCCGTCGCCAGCGTCTCCAGCTGCGTTTTCACGGCCCTGTCGACTGCATCGGCGAATTTCCTGCTGTCGGTAAACAGGATGGATTGGCTCGTCGGGTCGTGCTCGGCCTGCGACAGCAGGTCGGAGGCGATCCATTCCGGGTCGTTGTCCCTGTCTGCGATCACGACTATTTCGGATGGTCCGGCAACCATGTCGATGCCGATTGTTCCATATAGCTGGCGTTTGGCTTCCGCGACCCAGGCGTTGCCGGGGCCGACAACCACATCGGCGCTGGGGACGGTTTTCGTGCCGAAGGCCAGTGCGGCGATAGCCTGTGCCCCGCCGATCCGGTATATCTCGCCGACACCGGCAATCTCGGCGGCGGCCAGGATCAGCGGGTTGATCTCGCCGCCCGGAGTTGGCGTCACCATCACAATATGGTCAACACCGGCGACCAGCGCCGGAATCGCATTCATCAGCAGGGAAGACGGATAAGCGGCCCGCCCGCCCGGCACATAGAGCCCTGCCGTTTCGACGGCCGACCAGCGCGAACCCATGCGCACGCCCGCTTCATCGGTGGTTTCGGTGTTTTCCGGCCTTTGCTTTTCGTGGAAAGCGCTGATCCGCGCCGCCGCCAGTTCCAGGGCGCCGCGCAATTCGGTGTCCAGCCCGCCCATCGCGGCTGCCCGCTGGTCCTTCGGCACCGACCATCCGGTGGCTGACAGATCGAAGCCGTCGAATTTGCGTGTATACTCGGCGACCGCCTCGTCGCCTCGCGCGCGGACATCGGCGATGATCGCCGCGACGTCACGGGCAATGTCGCTATCGGTTTCCCGCCGAGCCTCGACCAGCGCGGTAAAGCGGATCTCGAAATCGCTGTCAGAGGCGTTGAGCCTAAGCGGCATCGCTGCCGCCTACAATCTCGCGGAACCGCTCTACAAGAGGCCGGATTTCAGGCTGCGTCTTGAACGCCGCACGGTTGACGATGAGGCGGGATGTGATCTCGCAGAGAATATCGACTTCGACAAGATTATTGGCTTTCAGCGTCCCGCCGCTCGACACCAGGTCGACAATCCGCCGGGTCAGGCCCAGCGCGGGGGGGATCTCCATCGCGCCGTTGAGTTTGACGCATTCGGCCTGCACGCCCTTGGCTTCGAAATGGCGGCGCGTGAAATTGGGATATTTGGTGGCGATCCGGACATGGCTCCATTCGCTGACTTCGTCGCTGGCAGCGAGATCCGCAGGCTCGGCCACAGACAGCCGGCAATGGCCGATATCCAGATCGACCGGCGCATAGATCTCCGAATAGCTGTACTCTTCCAGCACATCGGAGCCGACGATGCCAAGCTGCGCAGCCCCGTGGGCGACAAAGGTCGCCACATCGAACGCGCGGACGCGGATGATGTCGATATCCGGATTGTTCGTGCTGAAGCGCAGCGCGCGACTGTCCTTATTGTGGAAATCCGCATCGGGTATGATTCCGGCCTCGGCGAGCAGCGGCAGCGCTTCATCGAGGATACGTCCCTTGGGGATGGCGAAGATTATCGGTTTGGCCATGGCGGGTGCGCTTTACTTGGGGGCAGTGCGGCGGGCAAGCTAGGACTATGGACGATAAATTTTCCAATGTGCGAACCGCCTTTGGGCGGCAGGCCGTTTTTTGCCGCGACAATGGCTCGCCGCTAACAGCAGACATACTCGATGCCATTGCCGGACATATCGACCCCAAAAGTGCCGTGGGCACCCGGATAATGGCGATGGAGGGCGATCTGGAAGGCGCGGGCGAAGCCGTAGCCCTGCGGCTTGCCGGCGGGCTCCATGCGCTGGCCCGATCCGGCCGGGACGACCGGCTCGCGGCCGCTTATCGCGGGGAAGGCGATCTCGCAAAGGCCGTCAGCGCTGCGCTTGCGGCTCATGACGCGGCACTTGTCGGCTGGCTGGATTCTCCGCCCCAGACCAATGAACCGGCAAGGGCGGCCTATGTCATGGCCGGGCTGATGGTCGCCGCTGCGCGCTATCCCATGCCGATCGACCTGCTGGAAGTCGGGTCGAGTGCCGGTCTCGTCCTGAACCTCAATCGCTACCGCTACGATCTCGGCGGCGTGGAAGCGGGCGAACCGACATCGCCTCTTCTGCTTGCCCCGCGTTGGAGCGGTGGGCCGCCGCCGGCCAGCACGATCAGCTTGATCTCCCAGCGCGGGGTAGACCGCAATCCCGTTTATCTGGGGTCGCCGGAAGCCGCCGAGAAGCTGATCGCCTATATCTGGCCGGACCAGCCGGATCGCATTGAGCGCGCCGAGCGGGCGATCGCGCTGGCACGGGCGTTTCCGCCCCCGATTGTTGCGGGCGAGGCCGGCGATTGGGTCGAGAGTCAGCTCGCTGCGCCGCAGGCCGATGGCGTGATGCGCCTGATTTTCCATACCATCACTCTTCAATATCTGCCTGAGGATCAAAAGCGCCAATTCCGCGCCGCAATTGCGGCCGCGGCTGCACGGGCGACCGAGGACAAGCCTTTTGGCTGGCTTTCCTACGAATTCGACGATGCGAGAAAGGCGTTTGAATTGCGGTTGAAGCTCTGGCCTTCGAACGAAGATCTCCATCTTGCCGACGGTCATCCGCACGGAGCTTCGGTGGATTGGCTGCTCTAACGGAGCGGCAGCGTTCCGTTACTCCGCAATCTCGCTTGGAGCCTTCGCCCGGATCTGCATCGCGTGAACGCGCGCTTTCATCATGTCGCCCAATGCCGAATTTACGGCGCGCTGCCGGTCGACCCGGCTCAGATTTTCGAACTGCCGCGCCACGATCTCGACGGTGAAATGGCTTTCCCCGCTGCCATCGTCTCCGGCATGGCCGCGATGCTGGGCGCTGTCG
>JBPOET010000063.1:0-7961 GCA_051251675.1 Parasphingopyxis sp.
AGACAATGGTGCGCGACAGCCTGAACCGGCTGGTGCGCGAAAATTACGATTTCGAAACGCGCCGGGCCGCGATCGAGAGCGAAAGCGGCTGGCGGCCGGAAATATGGGCGCAGCTGGCCGAACTCGGTTTGCTCGGCATGCCCTTTTCCGAAGCCGATGGCGGCTTTGGCGGCGGGGCGATCGATTCGCTGATCGTGATGGAAGAATTCGGCAAGGGCCTTGTCGTCGAACCCTATATTCCGACCGTGGTCTGCGCGGGCGGCTTCTTCAAACATGCCGGAACCGACACCCAGAAGGCCGAGCATATCGGCGGGATCGTCGATGGCAGCCGCATCTACGCCTTCGCCTATGCGGAGCCGCGCGGCCGTTACGACCTCGCCGACCTGGAAACCACGGCGAAACGCGACGGGGACGGCTATCTCCTCAACGGGCACAAGGCGGTCGTCATCGGCGCGCCCTGGGCCTCCCACCTGATCGTAACCGCCCGCACATCCGGCGAGCGCCGCGACCGGGACGGCATTTCCGTCTTCGTGGTCGACAAGTCGGCCAAGGGCATCGTCACCCGCGATTACCCGACGGTGGACGGCCGGCGGGCGTCGGAAGTTTATTTCGAGAATGTCGCCGTGCCCGCCGAGGCGCTGATCGGGGAAGAGGGCAAGGCCCTGCCGCTTATCGGGCTGGTCACGGACGAGGCAATTGCCGCGCTATGTGCCGAAGCCTGCGGTGCGATGAAAGTCGCGCATGAGATGACGGTCGAATATTCGCGGCAGCGCAAACAGTTCGGCACGCCGATCGGCAAGTTCCAGGTGCTCCAGCACCGGATGGTCGACATGTTCACCGAATATGAGCAGTCGGTTTCCATGGCCTATCTGGCCACGCTGAAGCTTGGCGAGGATTCCCGCGACCGCAAGCTTGCCGTGGCCGCTGCAAAAGTCCGTATCGGGCAGGCAGCGCACCATATCGGGCAGGAAGCCATCCAGATCCATGGCGGCATGGGCATGACGGACGAACTCGCCATCGGCCATTATTTCAAGCGCTTGACGGTGTTCGATTCCGAATTCGGCAATGTCGATCATCACATGAAGCGGCATGTGGCGCTGAGCAGCAGCTAGGCCAGATACGCAACGCGCCGCCATCGTCTCTGTCCGGCGATGGCGGCGGTTGAGCCTTTCTGTCTTCCCGGTCAGTCCTTGTGCGGGCAGATCAGGAATTTCTCTCCGGTTGTCTTCGCGTAATAGCGCGCGACAATATCGGCCTGCAGCGCCTCGACCAGCGAGATTTCGTCCGTGTAATGACTGGCGAAGGTCGTCTTGAGTTCGGCCACGACGCGCGCGCGCAGCCGTTCGCCGACCTCGGCCCCGGCCTTGGCGAGAAAGTTCGGCAGCAGCCAGCCGCCGACGCCCCAGGCCATGCCGTATCCGCGGCTCAGCACCGTCGGCGACACATCGAGACCGCCATAAAGATAGACCTGTTTGTGCGCGACCGAGCCATAGATGCTGTAGGCACCCGGCGTGCGCGCGGCGGCCGCTTCCATGGCGCTCAATATCTTGGAGGCCAGTTCGCCGCCGCCGGTCGCATCGAAAGCCAAAGTCGCGCCGGTCGCATGGATGGCGTCGGTCAGATCGGCCTGAAAGGTTTCGCTGCTGCTGTCGCAGACATATTTTGCGCCCATGCCGCGCAGCAATTCCGCCTGTTCCGGACGGCGGACCACATTCACAAGATCGACGCCATCGGCCTGGCAGATGCGGTTGAGCATCTGGCCGAGATTGGAAGCCGCGGCGGTATGAACGAGCGCCGTGTGCCCTTCCATACGCATCGTCTCCAGCATCGAAAGGGCCGTGAGCGGATTGACGAAACAGGATGCGCCGTCTTTCGCCGAATGTTCCGGCAATAGCGGCATGCACATGGCGGCGGGCAGGCAGCGATATTCGGCATACATGCTGCCGCCCATCACCGCGACGGTCTTGCCGATCAGCGCCTCGGCGCCCTCTCCCGCAGCGACGACCGTTCCCGCGCCTTCATTGCCAACCGGCAGTTGCTGGCCGACACGCGCCTTCATCACCGCCATGCCCTGCGGCGATACCGGGGCGGTGAGCACTGTCGCGCTGCCTTCGCCGGTCGAGCTGCACTCGGCCATGCTGGCCCAGCCGAACATCACGCCCTGATCGGAGGGGTTGATCGGCGAAGCCTCCACCCGAACGAGAACCTCCCCGGCCTTGGGGCTTGGCATCGGCTGCTCGACCAGTTCCATCCGAAGCTCAGCACCTTCGCTCACGGTGGACATCATCTGCAGATAGGTTTCGGGTAGGGGCATCGGGTTCTCCTGAATTTCGGTTTCGAAATACTACCTACAGCCTTTGACCGGCGCTGTCTTGCGATTATGCGCCCCTAGCCGCTGTTCCTCAGAGCCGTGGCGATCGCGTTGATCGAAAGCTGTATGCCTTCCGGAATGCGCGGATCCTCTTCGCCCGCGCGGTGGCGTTTCAACAGCTCGATCTGGAGCAGGTTAAGCGGTTCGATATAGGGCAGGCGCAGGCGGATCGAGGTGTCGAGCTTGGGCGCCTTTTCGAGCAGGCGCGACTGGCCCGTTATCTCGAGCAACGTATCGTGCGTCACGCCCCAGCTCTCTCGGATATCGCCGAACAATCGGTCGGCCAGTTCGCGATCCTCGACAAGCCCCGCATATTTCGCCGCAATGCCCATGTCCGATTTCGCGAGCACCATCTCCATATTGCCGAGCGTCATTTTGAGGAACGGCCAAGCCTCGGCCATTTCGCGCAGCAGGCCCTTATCTTCGAATGCCGCGAGCGCCTGGCCGACGCCATACCAGCCGGGCAGCATCACCCGCGCCTGGCTCCAGGAGAAGACCCAGGGGATGGCGCGCAGATCCTCGATGGCGTCCGATGTCTTGCGGCTTGCCGGCCGCGAGCCGATCTTGAGCGTGGCGATTTCGGAAATGGGCGTCATCTGGCGGAAAAATTCTGTGAACCCCGCGCTCTCGTAAACCAGCCCGCGATAGGCCGCGAACGCGGCGGCGGACAGTTCATCCATGGCGGCGGAAAAGCGGTCCCGGTCTGCCGCGCCAAGCCGTTCGGGCTCGAGCGTCGCCAGCAGCGTCGCCGAGACCATGGAATCGATATTGGCGCGTGCGGCGTCCGGCGTGCCATATTTGGCGGCGATGACCTCACCCTGTTCGGTGATCCGGATGCGCCCGTTCACCGTACCGGCCGGCTGGCCGCGGATCGCCTCGAACGCCGATCCGCCGCCGCGCCCCACCGATCCGCCGCGCCCGTGGAAAAGCTGCATGGCGGCGCCGGCCTCCCGGAACACCGGCTCGAGCGCCTCGCTCGCCCGGCTGAGCACCCAACCCGATGTGAGATAGCCGCCATCCTTGTTGGAATCCGAATAGCCGATCATCACTTCCTGATGGCCGCGCGCCGAAACCAGCGCAGCGATTTCCGGCAGGCCGAAATAGAGACGCATGATATCCGGCGCGCGCTCCAGATCGCCGATGGTCTCGAACAGCGGCACCGCCATCACCGGCGCTTCGGGCGGGTTGCCCGGGCGATAGAGACCGGCCTCGCGCAGCAGGATATGCACCTCGAGCAGGTCGGAGGCCGTCTCCGTCATCGAGACGATATAGTTGGCGATACACCCTTCGCCGTAACGCCGGTGCGCCTCGGCCGCGGCCGCCATGATGGCAAGCTCGCTGCGGGTTTCTTCCGAATAGTCGCCATGCGGCACCGCCAGCGGACGCGGCGAAGCCAGTTCGGTGCGCAGCAGCGCAACCCGCGCCTCTTCGTCCAGCGCCGCATAGTCCGGTTCCAGCCCGGCCGCGCGCAGCAGTTCGCCGACCACGCGTTCATGCACGGCGCTGTTCTGCCGCATGTCCAGCGCCGCGAGGTGGAAGCCGAAGGTCCTCACCGAGCGGATGAGGCGGCCCAGCGCCCCGCTCGAGGCCAGTGTCTCCCCGCCGCTCTCCGCAAGCGCCCGGGCGATGGTCCTCAGATCGGTCTCCAGCGCTTCCGGTGTCGTATAGGGCTTGGCGGCAAGCGAGGAGGGCCTGGGCGGGGGGCCGCCGACAAGGTTTTCATGGGTCGCGGCGAGCCGGGCGTACATGCCGGCAATCGCCCGCCGATAGGGTTCGTCGCGGCGGCTGGGCGCATCGTCGCCGCTCGCATCGGCCAGGGCGAGAACGGCGGGATCGATGTCCGCCAGCTCGCTGGAGATGGAGAGCTCGGCGCCGATCGCGTGCAGGGCATCGAGATAGCTGACGATCACCGTTTCCGCCGAGCGGCCGAGCGACAGGCCGAGCGTTTCCGCGGTCACATAGGGATTGCCGTCCCGGTCGCCGCCGATCCAGCTGCCCAGCCGGAAGAAACTGGCGGGAATGCCGCCCAGCGCCTCTTCCCAGCGATTGTAGAGGCCGGGAAGGAGCGGCAGGAAAGTGTCGCGCAGATAGGAAAGCGCATTCTCCACCTCGTCCGCCACGAACAGGCGTTCGCGCCGCAGCGGGCGGGTCTGCCAGAGCAGGGCGATCTGCCGGAAGATCGATTCGTCGACGGCGTCGCCATCGGGCGTTTCGCTCCTGCCCGCATCGCGCATGCGCATCAGTTCGGCGATCCTGTTGCGATGGTCGATCATGCTCTTGCGGCGCACTTCCGTCGGATGTGCGGTCAGCACCGGGACGATCAGCGCGTCTTGCAGCATCGCCAGCACCGCCTTGCGGGAGACGCCATTCTCTTCGAGCCGGGCCAGCGCCCGGGCCACGTCCACATCATTGTCGGCCAGCAGCTCCTGCCGGTCTTCGGCAAGATTGGCGAGCATCGAAAACAGCATGAAACCGCGCACGAAATCGAGCGTCTCGTCCAGCGTCAGCGCGCCAAGCCCGGGATCGATGGCGTGGGAATCCGCAACGCCGCGATGCCGGTCGACCGAAGCGGCCCGGATATATTCGGTGCGCTTGAACAGCGTTTCCCCGCCATAGGCCCGGATAACATCGCCAAGCAGCGCGCCGAGGAAACGGATATCCGCATTTTGCGAGATCGGCGGAACGGTGCTCATCGTGATTTCCCTGCTGCTGGACATTGTGGCGGCGCGTGCAAACGGCCCATCCGCCATTGAGAACAGGAATCGGGGCGTCCCGCAATAGCGCTCTTCCCGCCGGCGATTCCTAGATCAATCCGCGCGGCCCATAGGGATCGGGATCGACCGGAAACGGATCGCCCTCATCGTCGCCGCGCCCGGCCAGTTCGGCGAAGGCGCCATTTTGCGACAGGAATATCTCACCGGTCAGCGCATCGAGAAAATCCGACTTTTGCAGCCGGTCCATCACCGGCCCCTTCACTTCCGACAGATGGAAGCGGATATTGGCGTCGGCCAGCCGGTGATTGATCGCTTCGAGGCTTTCCAGCGCAGAGGCGTCTATCTCGTTCACCGCCGAACACATCAGCACCAGATGTTTAAGCTGCGGCCGGTCCGCCATCTGCTCGAGCACATATTCCTCGAGCCAGCGCGCATTCAGATAGGTCAGGCTCTCGTCGATCCGGATCATCAGGATATGCGGCAGGGTGATGACTTTGTGCCGCTCGACATTGCGGAAATGCTCGGTGTTCGGAACGCGGCCGATAATCGCCGCATGCGGCCGCGAGGAACGCCAGACGAACAGCGCGAGGCTGAGCAGGACGCCGGCGATCACGCCGGTTTCGACACCGAGGATCAGCGTGCCCAGCATCGTCATCGCCATGGCCGCGAAATCGGCCTTGGAATAGCGCCAGGTGACGATCGGTGCGCGCAGATCGACAAGGCTGAGCACCGCCACGATGATCGTCGCGGCGAGCGTTGCAAGCGGCAGGGCAGCCAGAAGCGGCGTCAACACGAGCGCGGCAAGTGCGATGCCGAGGGCGGTAAAAGCGCCAGCGGCCGGGGTTTCGGCGCCGGCATCGAAATTGACGACCGACCGCGCAAAACCGCCCGTCACCGGATAGCCGCCGGAAAATCCGGCCACGACATTCGCCGCGCCGAGGCCGACCAGTTCCTGGTCCGGATCGATGCGCTGGCGGCGCTTGGCGGCGAGCGTCTGGGCGATCGACACCGACTCGACAAAACCGATGATGCTGATCAGCAGCGCCGGCACGGCGAGCGCCAGCCAGAGATCCGCATCGAAAAGCGGCGCGCCGATCGGCGGCAGGCCGGTCGGGATCAGGCCGACCGTGGCGACGCCCCCGGCCTCCAGATCGAGCAGGACAACCGCAACGATCGTGGCGATAACCGCGAAGACAGGGCCAGCCTTGGCCACCAGATCGGCGGGACGGTCGGCAAGGCCGAGCTTGATCAGTAACGGCTTCAAACCCTTCCTGACCCAGAACAGGAAGGCCAGGGACGCCCCGCCTATCGCCAGGGTCGGCAGGTTGACCGTGCCGATATTGGCGGAGAGCGAGGTGAGGAGCTGGGGCATGGTATGGCCGCCCGCCTCTATGCCCAGGATATATTTGAGCTGGCTGGTGGCGATGATGATTCCGCTGGCGGTGATGAAGCCGGACACCACCGGATGCGAGAGAAGGTTCGCCAGAGACCCGAGCCGCAACAGCCCCATCACGAGCAGGAACATCCCCGACAGCAGCGCGAGAATGAGAGCGGCGGCAATATAGTCGGCCGACCCGGTCGCCGCGACCGCGCCCGCCGCCGTTGCCGTCATCAGCGAAACCACGGCGACCGGACCGACGGCGAGCGTCCGGCTCGTCCCGAACAGCGCATAGGCGACGAGCGGCAGGATCGACGCATACAGGCCGATCACCGGCGGCAGGCCTGCGAGCATCGCATAGGCCAGGCTCTGCGGGATCAGCATGATCGTGACGATGATCGCGGCGACGAGATCGCTGGTCAGCGTCGTGCCATTATAGTGGCGTCCCCAGTCGAGGATCGGGAAATAGCGGGAAAGGCGCATCGCCGGGTTCGGAACCGGATCTAACCGGGTTTCGCGGCCGGCGGCGCGGCCTCGACAGCGGCCGGCCCTGCCATCGCCCCGGGCTCGACATGCGGCCGCGCCAGCCATTCATGCCCGCGCAGCATGCCGTTCCAGTAGATCCAGGGCAGCGCCGACACCTTCAGATGCCAGGCCAGGCGCGAGGGCCGGGTGGGGTCGATCAGCCAACCCGGAAAGGTAGGCTGCAAAACGCCGCCATAGCCGAATTCGGCCAGCACGATCTTGCCGCGCTCGACGGTGAGCGGACAGGAGCCATAGCCGTCATAGCTGGCATGACGGTCGGCGCCGTCCAGCATGGCAAGGATATTCCAGGCGACGACCGGGGCCTGTTTGCGAACGGCGGCAGCAGTTTTCGCATTGGGCGCCGAACAGACATCGCCCAGCGCGAAAACATTGCCGTAATGCGGGTGGCGCAGCGTATCCTGATCCACCGCGACAAAGCCGCTATCGGCAGCCAGCGGACTATCGGCGATAAAGTCCGGCGCAACCTGCGGCGGCGTCACGTGCAGCATGGCAAAGTCGCGCGTCACTTCGCCGCCGCTTTCGGCAAAGGTGGCGCGCTTCTTCTCTCCATCGACCGCAATCAGCCGCGATTCGAGATGCAGGTCGATGCCATAGCGATCGACATAGCTCTGGAGGGCCGGGACATAGGCCGAAACGCCGAACAGGGCCGGCGTGCTTGTATGAAAGGCTACGTCAATGCCGCCAAGCCGCTTGTGATCCTGCCAGTAATCGCAGGCCATATACATGATCTTCTGCGGCGCACCGGCGCATTTTATGGGCATGGGCGGCTGGGTGAACAGGGCACTTCCCTCCTTCAGGGACCGGATCAGCTCCCAGCTATAGGGCGCGGTCTCGAAGGTGTAGTTGGACGTTACGCCATTCTTGCCAAGCGTCGCGGGAAGCCCGTCAATCTGCTCCCAGTCCAGCTTTATCCCGGCGGCAACGACCAGCACGCCATAGGCCAGGCGGGTAC
>JBPOET010000064.1:0-7957 GCA_051251675.1 Parasphingopyxis sp.
AGATCGTAATCCGGCTTCTCGCTGTTGCGCTCGTTGAGATAATAGGCGGCCGCAGCCACCGCCGCCGTGCCAGCCGCCGCTGCGGCAATCCATCGTGCTTTTCCCATAGGCTCGCTTGTGCCGGGATTTCCGGCCCGGCGCAAGGAAAGCGATGCGGATCAGAAGCCGTCGGCAAAGGCGGCGTTACCGACAAAGCCGAGCCTGGTGACCTCGGCACGGCTGATATCGGCCAGAATCTCGTCGACATCCTCATAGCGGGCGTTCGGAGCAGCCATTATCTCGAGCAGCGGCAGGCCGGGATCGGCCGCCATCCGCTCCAGCCTCGCGACAAGGCCGGCCCGGGATACCGCCTCGCCATCCCAGCTGAGCGCGCCCGACGGGCCGATCGCCAGCGCATGGGACGGCGGCGGCACGCCCGGGCCCACCGGGCCGACGGGCAGCTCGAGCGGCACCTTGTGGTTCATCACCGGCAAGGCAAGCAGGAACATGACGAGCAGCACGAGCAGCACATCGATAAAGGGCGTCGTGTTGATGTCCCGCATCGGCTCGGCATTCGGAAACGGTTTGAGACTTGGCATCGTCATTCTCCCTTTCTGGCACAAGTTTGAATGATATACCATATCTTTTTCATAATGAGAAATGACCTCATCCGGCGGCTTTCAGCTTGACGTTAGGGTTGTGGCGCGCAACCTTTCCGGCATGACAGACACTGGCTATATCGATCCGAGCCGAGCCAATTTCGAGGCGTTCAAAGCCCTCGACCGCGACGAACCGGTCGCGATGCTCAATCTTGTACGCTTTCGCGACAAGGCGGCCTATCCCGAAGGCCATCCGCTCGCCGACAAGGGGCTGAGCGGCGCGGAAGCCTATGCCCATTATGGAAGGGACAGCGGCCCGGTCTTCGAGCAGGTGGGCGGAACGGTGCTTTGGTCGGGCGAACCCCAGGCCATGGTCATCGGCCCGGAGGACGAGCGCTGGGACACGGCGTTCGTCGCCCTTTACCCGGCGGCCGGCGCGTTTCTCGCCATGGTGACCGATCCCGAATACAGGAAAGCGGTCGTCCATCGCCAGGCCGCGGTCGAAACTTCGCGCCTGATCCGCCACAAGCCGCGCGAGGCCGGCAAGGGCTTCGGTTAAGGCGAAAAAGCGGCGCTAGAAGAGTCCGCCGCCCAGCATCAGCCGCAAAATGCCGATGATGATGACGACCATGCACAGGTTGCGCCCGCCATTGCTGCTCGACAGCAGGCCGAGGACGAGACCGACAAAGGCCACCGGGAGCATGAACCAGTTGACCCAGCCGAGCAGCGGAATGAGGCCGATAAAGGCAAGCAAAGCCGCGACAAGCCCGACCAGGATTGAAACTATGTTGAGCATCGCATTGGCACCTGTGGTTCGTGAACACCGACTGTATTAGTGATATAGGTCACATAGTTTGCGGATCAAGGCCGTTATGCGATATGCCGTTCACGACACTGACACGGGAAACAGATGATATGCGGACGGGATATATTGCGCTGGCGATGCTTGCGCTCACGGCATGCGGCGGATCGGACGAGCAGGTATTTACCGGCCCGGATGGCGAAGAAGTTCGCGTCGAGCGCGGCGGCGACGGCACCACGACCTATAGCAGCACGGACGGCGAGGCGACGATCACCACCGGAGATGCCGGTGCGATGATGCCGGCCGGCCTGCCCGCCTATCCGGGCGCCGAAACCGCCGGCGGCCTCAACATCAACAGCACAGGCCGCGATGGCGGATCGGGCCAGATCTCGAGCTTTCAGACGAGCGATTCTCCGGCCGACGTGATCGCCTTTTACAGAGCGGCTCTCGAACGCGGCGGATACCGGATCGCCGCGAACATGGATTTTGGCGAAACGCACATGATCTCGGCTTCACGGCCGGACAATAGCGGCGGCATCCAGATTACGGCGACGGGTGCGGGCGGCCGGGGCACGACGGTGTCGATCATCGCCGGCCAGGAAGGCTAGCGCTCACGCAAAGAATTTACCGGATTTACAGGAGACAATAAGATGAAACAGACGATGGGCCTGGCTGTACTGCTGGTAACGCTGGCAGGCTGTGGCGGAACGGCGGAAGAGGGCAGCGGCGGCACGGGTAGCGAACCGGCGGCCGAGGTCGCCAGCTATGAACCGGCCGAAGATTTCGCCAATGGCACGCCCGGCTATGCCGCCGCCGATGCGGACACCGTCGAGATGGACGAACTTTCAGGCGGCACGCAGCGGACGAAGTTCCGCACCAACGACGCGATTGGCGACGTCTATGATTATTACGCCTTTGTGCTTGGGGAGCGCGGCTACACGCTCAACCATTTCGGGCTGACCGCCGAAAACAGCGCCGGCGAGCAGCTCGGCCGCTTCACCGTTCGCGACTCGAACGACGGGCTGAGCCGGTTCGAAATGCTGACCAATGCCGAGATGGTCAACACGCCGGGTGCCGACATGGCTGTGGATGTGCCGGCCTTTCCCGGCGTAGATCCAGCCGATGTGACCTTTGAAGAGGGCATGGGCTATACGCACGAAATCACCTTCGCGGCCGAGGCATCGGCGGCCGACATTCTCGCTTTCTATCGCAGCGCCTTTGCGGAGAACGGATTTACGGTTTCGCGGCTGGCCATGCGGGCGATCGACGAGACGGGACAGATGCCCAATCTGAACATTGTCGTCGGCGAGCCTTTCCGGGGCGACCATGCGACCGAGGTGGAACTGCAGGCCTATGAATAGGGCCGGCTGAATGGGCCTGCGGGCCGGACAATGGTGAAGAAATCGTAAAATATTCGCCCGTTCACCATGTTTCTGAACGCTTTGGTAACCTTTACCCGCGAAAATCCGTCGCTTCCGATCAGGAGCTGCGGACCATGACGCTTAATCGATTCTCTACACTGACCGCTGCTATCGCGCTGAGCCTGACGCTCGCCGCCTGCGGCACGGGACAGACCGATACCGATGCCGACGCGGAATCGCTCGATTCGGCGCTACTCGGCGAGGCCGATAACAGCGATCCTGCGCTCACGACCGCGCTCGAAGACCAGATCATGGTCGATCAGGAGCTGGCCGGGCAATCCAACGCCAACGCCGCATTGCCCGGCGACGCGGTCAGCGGCTCGCCGGTTCCCGAAACGCTCCACACCGCCGCCGACGCGCAAGAGGCGATCAGCGCGGGCCGCCTGTTGTCGGCTCCGGCGCCGACCGAAGGCGAAGCCTGTGCCGAATGCGACGGACGCAGCGCGAGCCAGGGCGAGACGACACTGGGCGCGGCCGCCCGCCGCCAGTCTGGCGAACCGCAGTTCGAAGCCTGCACGGCGCCGGTCGAATATGGCATGCAATGGGCAAACACCCTCCCCCGCGCCTTCAGTGTCTATCCGGGTTCGGAAGTCGTCGAGGCCGCCGGCCATAATGCGGAAGGCTGCCGCGTGCGCGTGGTGAGCTTCCGGACCAACGCATCCATGCAGAGACTGCTCGACTGGTACTACACACGCGCCGTGCGCACCGGATATTCGTCCGAACACCAGCTGCGCCACGACAATAATGTGCTGGGCGGCTATCGCGCACGCGACGAAGGCGCCTATTACATCATCTTCGCCCCGCGCGCCGGTGGCGGCACCGATGTCGACATTATCGCCAATAACGGGATCTAGACCCTAATCGTCTTCATCGCCCTTCGGGGCCTGTTCTGCGGTATGCACGTCGGCAAGGTCGTTCGACAGCAGCAGGAGCAGCACGACCCCGACCGCGATCACGCCGGCCAGCCACAGATAGCCCAGCCCGCACATGATGCCGATGCCCCCGCTCGCCCATATCGCGGCGGCGGACCCGGCTCCGCGAACCACATTGTCGTCGCGAAACAGGGCGCCAGCACCCAGAAAGCCGATCCCCGTCAGGATGCCGTTGAACACCTTGGCAGGGTCTATCGAGAAGGTTTCGTCGCTCGCCGTCGTCGCGAATTCCGTGATCGCGATCATCAGCGCTGCGGACACCACCGCGATGATCAGGAAAGGGCGAAAATCGACGGGCTTCCTGTTCTTGTACCGCTCGATCCCCAGCGCAGCGGAAAACAGGGCGGCGGCACCGAGACGCGTCAGCATCTCGCCCCAGCCGAGCGAAACGGGTGTGAACATGGCTTCCATGGGCCCATCATACAGGAAAGTGAGAATAGTTCGACTGGCGATGCGCCGCACGCTCCGGTAAAGGGCGGCCATGCCTCATCTTCTTCTTGTCATGGCGGGCGGCGCGATCGGTGCGGGACTCCGGTTTCTGCTCGGGCGTTTTACGCTGCACCAGTTCGGCCCGGGCTTTCCCTGGGGAACGCTGACCGTCAACCTGGCTGGCGGCCTGGCGATGGGATTGCTGGCTGGCCTGCTGGCCCGTTTCGGAACCGGCGGCGAGGGATGGAGGCTCTTTGTCGGCGTCGGGATATTGGGCGGGTTCACGACCTTCTCCGCCTTCAGCCTTGAAACGGCCAATATGATCGAGCGCGGCGCCATAGGGCTTGCCGCCGGTTACGCGCTCGTCTCCGTCATCGGTTCGGTGTTGGCCTTGTTCGCAGGGCTCTGGCTCGTAAGGATGGCGGCATGACCAAGACCTTCAGCGACAATGTGCGCCAGTTCACCGTGAGCGCGGATGATGACGGTATCCGGCTCGACCGCTGGTTCAAACGCAACCTGCCCGAGGCCAATTTCAACATCGTCTCGCGCTGGTCACGCACGGGCCAGCTCAGGCTGGACGGCAAACGCGCGGCCCCCGGCGACCGCATCGAAACCGGCCAGGTGATCCGCGTGCCCCCGGCCGAAGCGCCCAAGACTCTCAAACCCAAAAAAGAACGTGCACCGCTCAGCCAGGACCAGATCGATTTTGCGCGGACGCTCGATTTCCATCGCGACAAGAGCGCGCTTGTCCTCAACAAGCCTCCGGGGCTGGCGACGCAGGGCGGAACCAAGACCAAGGATCATGTCGACGGGCTGCTCGACGCACTGACCTATGGTGCGGACACAAGGCCCAAACTGGTCCACCGGCTCGACAAGGATACGAGCGGCGTTTTGCTCGTGGCGCGAACGACTCGGGCCGCCGCTTTCTTCTCCAAGGTGTTTTCGACGCGCAAGGCGACCAAAATCTACTGGGCGATCGTGATGGGCGTGCCGGAGGTTCAGGACGGCGTGATCGACCTGCCGCTCGCCAAACAGCCCGGAACGGGCGGCGAGAAAATGCATGTCTTCGACGAGGGCCAGCCGGCCAAGACCCGCTACCAGGTGATCGAACGAGCCGGTAACAGCGCCGCCTTTGTCGCGCTCCAGCCCTATACCGGCCGGACCCACCAGCTGCGCGTCCATATGGCGGCCATCGGCCATCCGATCGTCGGCGACGGGAAATATGGCGGGGCCGATGCCTTTCTGACCGGCGGGATCAGCCGGAAATTGCACCTGCATGCACGGCGGCTGCGCCTGCCGCATCCCGACAGCCGGATCCTCGATGTTACCGCCGAGCTGCCCGAGCATTTCGCAAACAGCCTTGCCGCACTCGGCTTTTCGCCCGAACTCGGCGACGATGTGTTTGCCGAACCGCCCGCCGAAGACAGGAAGGTCGCGCAGAAACGGGCGGCGAAAGCCTATGCCAAGGACCAGCGCAAGGCGCGCCGCGGCGAACGGCGCGGTCGCGGAACGCGGGACCGGAAATAATGCATCCCAATACGCTATTTCACTGGCAGGATCGCGAGGCGATGGCCGATTTCATCGGCGCGCTGGGTTTCGGCATGATCTTCGCCGAGACCCCGCACGGGCCGCGTGTCGCGCATGTGCCCGCGATTCTGGAGGAGGGCCGGCTGCTCTTTCATCTGGCGAAGGGCAATGCGCTTGCCAAGCATATCGATGGCCGGAACGCCCTGTTCGTCTTCAATGGTCCCGATGCCTATGTCAGCCCGGACTGGTATGGCGAGCCCGATCGGGTGCCGACCTGGAATTATGTTTCGGTCGAGCTTGAAGGCCCCGTCTCGACACTGTCGCGGGACGAGCTGATCGCGCAAATCGATAGATTGTCCGCCGTCCAGGAAGCGCGGTTCGACAAAACGCCATGGACCCGCACGAAGATGCGCGATGGCCTGTTCGAGAAGATGCTTGGCGGGATCGCCGGTTTTGCACTCGAACCAAAGGCCTGGCGCGGCACGACGAAGCTGGGCCAGAACAAGTCCGCCGAAGCGATTGCCAGCGCCGCCGATGCGATCGAAGCCAATGGCCGCCCGGCGATCGCCCACTGGATGCGCAACCTCTCGACATGAGCAACCGCCTCGCCATTTTCGATTGCGATGGAACGCTTGTCGACAGCCAGGCCAATATCTGCATGGCGATGGAACTGGCGTTCGAGCGCGCCGGACTGGCTCCGCCGCCGCGCGAAGCGACGCGCAGAGTCGTCGGCCTGAGCCTTGTCGAGGCGATGGAAGCGCTGCTCCCCGACGCCGATGCCGGCCAGCACCGGGAGATGGCACAGGCCTATAAGCACGCCTTTACCGGGATGCGCGGCGCGGGAACCGTTCATGAACCGCTTTATGACGGCATTGTCGAGACGATCGCGGCGCTGGACGAAACAGGCTGGCTGCTCGGCGTGGCCACGGGCAAATCCGACCGGGGCCTGAAATTCGTGCTGGAGGCGCATGGCCTGACCGACCGGTTCGTGACCCTGCACACCGCAGACCGCCACCCCTCCAAGCCGCATCCCTCTATGATCGACGCCTGCATGGCCGATGCCGGGGCTTCGCGCGAAAGCAGCGTGATGATCGGCGACACAACCTTCGACATGGCGATGGCCCGGGCCGCGAATGTCATGGCCGTGGGCGTTGCCTGGGGCTATCATGATGCGCATGAGCTGGAGGCAGCGGGCGCCGATGTCGTGATCGACAGCGCGCATGATCTCGCCGCTATTATCGAGGAGCTTGCATGACCCCCGAAGACCGCGAATTTCTGGCCAAATCGCGCTGGCAGACGATGCAGCTGCTGCGCTTCACCGGGATCATCGTGATGATCATCGGCATGTGGATCTGGGCAGGCGATATCCTGCGCATTGGCGGGTGGCCGATGCTCGGTGTCCCGATATTCGCTCTCGGCATTTTCGAAGCGCTCGTCTTGCCGGTCCTTCTCGCCAAAAGATGGAAAAGCCCGCCCCAAGAATGAAACGATTTTACGACAAGGCAGACGCGGTGCGGACCAGCGATGGCTGGGCTGTGGCGCTGGACGAACGGACGGTCAGGACGCCGGGCCGCAAACCGCTGGCCATGGCCTCGCGCAAGCTTGCCGATGCCATCGCCGCCGAATGGGCTGGGCAGGAGGAACGTATCGATCCGGCGGCCATGCCGCTTACCGGCCTCGCCAATGCGGCAATCGACCGGGTAACCCCGGCCCAAGCCGATTTTGCGGCCGAGCTTGCCGAATATGGCGAGACGGACCTTCTATGCTACCGCGCAGACAGCCCTGCAGAGCTGGTCGCCAATCAATGCGCGGCCTGGGACCCGCTGCTCGAATGGGCGGCGCGGCGTTTCGATATCGCCTTTGAAACGACCACCGGCATCGTCCATCGCCCCCAACCCGAAGCGACCGTCGCGCAGCTCAGGGCGGCGACCGAAGCCTATGGCCCCTTCCACCTCGCCGGGCTCTCCCCCGTCGTGCGGATCGGCGGATCGCTGGTTGCGGCGCTGGCGCTGGCGGAGAATGCTTTCGACGAAGATACCGTCTGGGCGGCGACACGGATCGACGAAGACTGGCAGGCCGACAAATGGGGCGAAGACCAGGTGGCGATAGAAGCCCGCGACGCCCGGCGCCGAGAATTTAGCGCCGGAATGCGGTTCCTGCGGCTGCTGGAAGCCGGGGACTAGGCCGGCGAAAGTCTTTTTGTAAGAATTTCCCTCGCGGGAAATCGCCGCACCGGCCAGCTCCCCCTCCCGGCCTCCCATTCAGGGT
>JBPOET010000065.1:0-7927 GCA_051251675.1 Parasphingopyxis sp.
TCTATGTACCGGCGGGCGGCGATATTCCCGATCGTGAGCAAAATCCCAAATTCGGCCAGAAACTCGATTTTCTGGACCGGATGACGGAATGGTCCCGAACGCTCGACCGGCCGACGCTGCTTGTCGGCGACTTCAACGTCGCACCGCTTGAATCCGATGTCTGGAGCCATAAGCAACTGCTCAAAGTCGTCAGTCATACGCCGATCGAGGTCGAACATCTGGACCGGCTGCAGAAAGCGCATGACTGGGTCGATCTGGGCCGGCGGTTCATCCCGCCGCCCGAGCGCTATTACAGCTGGTGGAGCTATCGCGCCAAGGACTGGGCCGCATCCGACAGGGGGCGCAGGCTCGATCATATGTGGGCGAGCCCGGAACTGGCCGAAAAAGCGGTCGCGCACAGGATACACGAATCGAGCCGAAGCTGGTTCAAGCCGTCAGACCATGTTCCTCTGGTGACCGAATTCCATGTCTGACGCGGAAGCCGAGCCGGGCGATAGCCACAAGGTCGCGCGCGCGATCGACGCGCTCCGGCGCGGCTGGCCTGTCGTCTGCGGCGATGCGCAGGCGAGGGTCCGGATCCTCGCCGTGGAGACTGCGGACGAGGAGCGCCTTGCCGAATTCGACAGCGCAAAACCCGCCGACATCCTGATCGGCGCAGGCCGGGCGGAAACACTCAAACTGGCCAATCAGCGCGAAGCGGCAACGCCGGGGGCGCCGGTCCGCATACGGCGCGAGACCTGGCACGATCTGGCCGCGGCCATCGCCATTGCCGATCCGGCATTCGATCTGAGCGCGCCGTTGAAAGGGCCGTTTCATGCGCTTCCAATTGCCCATGGCGAGACACTGGCGGCGGCGCTCAAACTGGCCCGGCTGGCGAATCTGCTGCCAGCCCTGTTCGTGGCGGAAGCCGGCGGCGAAGACGCCGTCACCCCGGCCGATATCGCCGCCTATGACGATCCCAATGATCTTGCCATAGCGGCCCGCGCGCGGCTTCCCGTAGCAGCGGCCGAAACCGCCGAAATCATCGCCTTCCGGCACAAGGCCGATGCCGCCGAACATGTCGCCCTGCTGATCGGCGCGCCCAATGGAGAGGCGCCGCTTGTGCGTCTCCACAGCGAATGCCTGACCGGCGATGTGCTGGCCTCCCTCAAATGCGATTGCGGGCCGCAGCTTTCCGGAGCGATGGCGGCGATGGCGGAGAAGGGCTGGGGCATATTGCTCTATTTGCGGCAGGAGGGACGCGGCATCGGCCTCGTCAACAAATTGCGCGCCTATGCGTTGCAGGATCAGGGCTTCGATACGGTCGATGCGAACACTAGGCTGGGCTTTGCGGTCGACGAGCGCGATTTCGGCATCGCGGCGCGAATGCTCAAACTGCTGGGCCAGGACGAAATCCGCCTGCTGACCAACAATCCGGAAAAGGTTGCCGGGCTGGAAGCCGCCGGCATCGCCGTGCGCGAACGGGTGGAACACCGGCATGGCGAGAATGCGCATAACGAGCGGTATCTGGCGACAAAACGCGACCGCACCGGTCACCAGCTCTAGCCTGTCGGCGGCGCCTCCCGGGGGCCGAAGAGCGCCGTGCCGACGCGGACATGCGTCGCGCCGCACTTGATCGCGGTTTCATAGTCGGACGACATGCCCATGCTGAGCAAGGAAAGGCCGTGATCGCCGGCAAGTTTGGCAAGCAGCGCAAAATAGGGCGCGGGCTCCACGCCGTTGGGCGGAATGCACATCAGCCCGGCAATTTCGAGGCCCGCCGCATCCGCGCGTTCGAGCAGGGCGGGAAGATCGGCGATCGCACAGCCCCCCTTCTGCTCTTCCTCACCGATATTGACCTGGACGAACAGGGTCGGCCGCCGGTCGGTCTTGGCAAAGGCCTTGGCCAGCGCCTTGATAAGCGACGGCCGGTCGACGGCGTGGATCGCGTCGAACAGCGCCACCGCTTCCTCCGCCTTGTTCGACTGTAGCTGGCCGACAAGATGCAGTGCGATATCCGGATATTCGGCCTTGAGGCCGGGCCATTTTCCCTGCGCCTCCTGCACGCGGTTTTCGCCGAAAACCCGTTGCCCGGCCTCGATCAGGGGCCGGATTTCCTCTGCATCATGGGTTTTGGAGATTGCTATCAGCTGGAAATCGGCCGGGTCCCGGCCGGCCAGCTTGCCCGCCCGCGCCATGGCTTCGCGCACCATGGCCAGCCTTTCGCCGGGGCCCTGAAGGTTATCGCCTGTTGTCATGGCGCTTGCTATAGGAAGCCGCGTGCGACGCCGCCACCCTCT
Organism: Parasphingopyxis sp.; assembly: GCA_051251675.1. Lineage (GTDB taxonomy): Bacteria > Pseudomonadota > Alphaproteobacteria > Sphingomonadales > Sphingomonadaceae > Parasphingopyxis. Next base: position 2,280 of record JBPOET010000065.1, read on the forward strand.
CATTCCCGCGCTTCCCCGGCTGTGGCTGATGACCGACGAGCGGCAAGGCGAGCGATTATGGGCGGCACTCAGGGGCCTGCCCTGCGGCAGCGGCGTGATCGTCCGCCATTACAGCCTGGACCGTCCGGACCGGCGCGCCCTCATCGCGCGTATCAGCAAAATTGCCCGGGCGCGGCGCCTCACCCTTGTCGTCGCCGGTTCCGCACAGGAAGCCCGTACGGCGCGGGCCGACGGATATCATAGGCGGTCTCCGCATGTCGGGCCGCGCGCGCTGCTGCGGACGGCTGCGGTGCACAGCCTGACCGAATTGCGCGCCGCCGAACGCATCGGCGCCGATCTCATTTTCCTCTCGCCCGCCTTCCCGACCGAATCGCATCCCGGCGCGCGCGGCATGAGCCCAGTAAGGTTTGGCAGGCTGGTTCAGGAATCCCCTATCCCCGTCATTGCGCTGGGCGGCATGAATGGCAGGCGGGGCCGGGCATTGAGGCGGTTCGGGATATATGGCTGGGCCGGCATTGACGCGCTTACGCCAAAGCAATGCCGAAAAGACCGCCGCTAAAAGCGGAAGGCGGTTCCGATATACACGGCCTGGCTGTCGCGGCGCTCGTCATCGGGCTGTTCGAGCCGGTGTTGCCGCTGATAGCGGACGCCGCCGGTAATATCGATATTCCGGGCGATGGTGTACGACCCGCCGACATCGACCGCGACGCGCTCTTCATTGTCGATCAGGCTCGGTGCCGATTCCGGCGTAGGCCGGTCGGCGGAAACCTGGACCCGCGTGCTCCACCGCCGGCCCGAATAGCTGAGGCCTACATCGGCCGATTCGCGAGCGCGGCCAGGAATCAAGGCGCTATCGACGCGGGCGACATCGCCGGAAATGGCGAAACGCCGCCAGCCAACCGATACGCCGAGATTATAGGCGGAAGGCGTAATCGCCGTTACGCCGGTCGTAGAACTGGTCGCCATCGCGATTTCGGCATTGCGCTGGGCCTGGGCTGTCGTCGTCGCCCGGGCGCGCACGGCAACCGTAACGGGGCGATCGCCCTGGCGGGAGGCCGATGGCGTAAACCGCATGCCGCGGCTGGAAATGCCGGCGCGGCGCAGCGCCCGTGCCATGCTGGGATCGCCGGAGGCAGGCGTGAAGGTGCCCATCGTGCCGGGCGCTCTCAATGCGAGCGAGCGCGCCTGCGATTCGGCAGCATCCGGCATCGCCGTCAATGCGGCGACAACCAGCGCGGAACCCGCCAAAGCTGCCAATGTCAAGCGCCCGTACATCGAACTCTTATTCTCCTTGCCGCATTGCCCTAGCATGAAGATCGTGAGTCGCACCACAAAGAACAGGGGGAAATGGCCGAATCCGTTCCAGTGTTGCGCAACTTCCACAACGCGGTTTGCAAGCGCGAGAAAATGGCCGCTTGCGAGGGTCGCGCAAGCGTCTATAACCGGCCATCGTTTTATATCTATTTCCTCGCAGGTGAGTATCATGTCCCGTTTGCGTCACGCCGCAATTGCCATCCTATTACCGCTGGCCCTGACCGCCTGCGGCGGCGGAGATCGCCCGGCGCAGAATCTGGCGCCGGCCCAGATTTCGACGATCGGGGTCAACAGCTATCTCTGGCGCGCAGCGCTGGAAACGCTTTCGTTCATGCCGCTTACCCAGGCCGATTCGGCAGGCGGCGTTATCGTGACCGACTGGTATGCGAACCCCGCCGCGCCGACCGAGCGCATGAAGCTGACCGTTACGATTCTCGACCAGGATCTGCGCGCCGATGCGCTTGCCGTCGCCGCATCGCGGCAGCTCTACAACGGCTCGCAATGGCTCGAAGCGCCGGTCCAGGCCGCCACCGTGCAGCGGCTCGAGGAAATCATCCTCACCCGTGCGCGCGAGCTGCGCCGCAATACCGTAATCGGTTAGCTTATTTGATAATGGTTAGGGCGCCGGCCCAAACGGAAGTTTGCTCATAATGTCACGCTTCAATCCGCAGGCGGTAGACACGCGCTGGCAAAAAGCCTGGGAAGAGGCCGGGACTTTCGCCGCCGATACCGCGTCCGACAAGCCGAAAAGCTATGTGCTCGAGATGTTCCCCTATCCGTCGGGGCGCATCCATATGGGCCATGTGCGCAACTATACGATGGGCGATGTTCTGGCCCGCTACAAGCGGATGACAGGGCATGAAGTGCTCCATCCGATGGGCTGGGACGCTTTCGGCATGCCCGCCGAAAATGCGGCGATGGAGAAGAAGGTGCACCCGGGCGACTGGACGCGCGCCAATATCGCGGCGATGCGCGACCAGCTGAAAAGGCTGGGCTTTGCGCTGGACTGGAGCCGCGAACTGGCGACCTGCGAGCCCGACTATTACGGCCAGGAACAGGCCCTGTTTCTCGATCTCTATGCCGCAGGCCTCGTCTACCGCAAGGAATCGGCGGTCAACTGGGATCCGGTCGACATGACCGTGCTCGCCAATGAACAGGTGATCGACGGCAAGGGCTGGCGCTCGGGCGCAACGGTCGAGCGGCGCAAGCTGAGCCAGTGGTTTCTCAAGATCACCGATTTCGCGGAGGACCTGCGCGCGGGGCTTGGCGAACTCGATCAATGGCCCGACAAGGTCAGGCTGATGCAGGAAAACTGGATCGGCAAGAGCCGCGGCCTGCGGTTCCGTTTTACGCTGGACCAGCGCATCAACGGCCAGAGCAACCTGCAGGTCTTCACCACCCGTCCCGATACGATTTTCGGGGCGAGCTTCGTCGCCGTCGCGGCCGACCATCCACTGGCGCAGAAAGTGGCGGAGAAAAACGCCGATGCGCAGGCCTTCATCGCGCAGTGCCAGGCGGGCGGCACCTCTGCCGCCGATATCGAAAGCGCGGAAAAGCTGGGCTTCGACACAGGAATTACCGCCGCTCACCCGTTCCAGCCCGAATGGGAACTGCCCGTCTATATCGCCAATTTCGTGCTGATGGACTACGGCACAGGCGCCGTTTTCGGCGTTCCCGCGCACGACCAGCGCGATCTGGACTTTGCACGCAAATATGATCTGCCCGTCCGCCGCGTCGTTGCCGATGGCGATGAAACCGCATCGGATTTCGAGGGCGATGAAGCCTGGACGGGCGACGGCATATTGGTCAATTCGCGGTTTCTCGACGGGATGGAGACCGAAGACGCCAAGGCCGCCGTCATATCCCGCGCCGAGGAAGAGGGCTGGGGCGAGGGCACGACCGAATGGCGGCTCAGGGACTGGGGCGTATCGCGCCAGCGCTATTGGGGCACGCCGATCCCGATCATCCATTGCGAGGATTGCGGACCGGTCGGCGTTCCCAAGGACCAGCTACCGGTCATATTGCCCGAGGATGTCGATTTCGACACGCCCGGCAATCCGCTGGACCGCCACCCGAGCTGGAAGCATGTCGATTGCCCGCAATGCGGCGGCGCGGCGCGGCGCGAAACGGACACGCTCGACACTTTCGTCAACAGCAGCTGGTATTTCATCCGCTTCGCCAGCCAGCCGGACGACCAGCCGTTCGACAAGACCGAGGCCGAAAGCTGGCTGCCGGTGGGCCAGTATATCGGCGGCGTCGAGCATGCGATCCTGCATCTCCTCTACGCCCGCTTCTGGACGCGGGCACTCAACCGTATCGGAATGCTGGACGTGAAGGAGCCTTTTGCCGGGCTTTTCACCCAGGGCATGGTGACGCACGAAACCTATCAGATGGGCGACGGCAGCTGGCTTTCGCCCGACGAGGTTACCCGCGAGGGCGACGACTGGGTGCATATCGAGCATGGCGAGCCGGTGACGGCCGGCCGCGTCGAAAAAATGTCCAAGTCCAAGAAGAACGTCGTCGATCCGGACCCTATCGTCGATCAATATGGCGCGGATGCGGTGCGCTGGTTCATGCTTTCCGACAGCCCGCCCGAACGCGACCTGCCATGGAGCGAAGCCGGGATCGAAGGATCGTGGCGCTTTACCCAGCGGCTCTGGCGGCTGATCGACGGCAGGGAAAGCGGCGAAGGTGAAGACAGGGCGCTCGATCGCAAACTGCACCAGACGATTGCCGGGATCGGCGAGGATATCGAGGCCCTGTCCTTCAACAAGGCGGTCGCCAAGCTCTACGAGCTGACAAATGCGATCGAGAAGGCTGCGCCGAGCGCGAGCCGCGATGCCGCCACCCGCACCATCGTTCGCCTTGTCGCGCCGATGGTCCCGCATCTCGCCGAACAGGCGTGGGAAGCGCTGGGCGAAAGCGGGATGGTCGCCGATGCGCCCTGGCCCAATGTCGATCCATCTCTGCTCGTCGAGGACGAGGTGACGATCGCGATCCAGGTGAACGGCAAATTGCGGGACACGCTGTCGGCGGCGAAAGGCGCGTCCAAAGCCGATCTTGAGGCTCTGGCGCTCGGATCGGACAAGATTGCGCGACAGCTGGATGGCAATGCGCCGAAAAAGATTATCGTCGTGCCCGATCGTCTGGTAAATATCGTCGCGTGATGGATTCCGATACCCAGCCGGCCGCCAGCCCCGGGCCCGCCAAAGGGCCTTCCCGGCCGATCGACGATTCGCGAAAAAGGCCGGGGCTTCGCCGCGACCGGCCCAACCGGAATTTCTGGTTCGCGCTGATGCTGCTGCTTTCCATCGCTCCGGTCGTGACGGCCTGCGGCCTGCGTCCGCTTTATGGCGGCGCTTCCTCGCCGGCGCGCCAGACGCTGGGCGCGGTCGAGGTTGGCGGTATCCCGGGCCGTGCGGGCTATCTCATGCGCGGCGCACTCGAACAAAGACTTGCCGCCGCAGGCCGGGACGCACCGCGCTACCGGCTCGAAGTCACGCTTGACGACCGTATCGAGGGCTTCGGCGTCCGGGCGGACAATGCCGTAACCCGGGAACGCCGGACGCTGCGCGCGCGTTTCCAGCTGCTGACGGCCGATCTGGGCACTGTATTGCTGGACGCCACAGCCGGGGCGGATGCCGGCATCGACGTCGTCTCGTCCGAATATGCGACCATCGCCGCCGAAGACTCGGCGCTTGAACGGCTGACCGAACAGGTTGCCGACCAGATTGTCGCGCGGATCGCGCTTTATGCGACCAGGCGCGCCGATCAGCGCGCCGCCGAACCCGTCTCGGAACTGCCCTAGGTGAAGGCCAATCGCGGCCAGATCGCGCGCGCGCTTTCGGCGCCCGGCGAGGATGTCCGCTTTTACCTGCTCTACGGCCCGGACCGCTCCGGCTCCGAAGCGCTGGCTGCAATGCTCGGCAAAGCGATGGGGGAAGAGGCGGAGCGGATCGACCTTACTGGGTCCGAGCTCAAGGCCGATCCCGCCAAGCTGGCCGACGAGGCGGCGGCGATTTCGCTTTTCGGCGGCCCCCGCTTCATCCGGATCGATCCCGCGGGCGATGAGATTTTCGCGAGCGTGGAAGCGCTGCTGGACGCGGAAAAAGCCGGCAATCCGGTGGTAGCGATCGCCGGCGCCCTGCGCGGCACGAACAAGCTTGTGAAGCTGGCCTTTGGCAGCGACGCGGCGATGGCCTGTGCCAGCTATGCCCCCGAAGGCCGCGACGCCGACCGGATGGTGATCGAGATGGCTCAGGAAACCGGACTGCAGATCGCGCCGGACATCGCCCAGCGTTTGGCGCGCAGCAGCCACGGCGACAGGGCGATAC